>NZ_DAIOEU010000068.1:0-23309 GCF_036746095.1 Dyella sp. | reverse complement strand
GCACCAGCACCGACACCGGCACCGACACCGACACCGACACCGACACCAGCACCGACACCAGCACCGGCACCGGCACCGGTCCCAACCCCATCGCCTTCTTCCACCGGCGCAGGCAGCACGACACCGCCGCCGAAAACCGTGCCGCTTTATCGCCAGGAAGTCTCGCTTTACACCGCCATTCCCTCGATGGCGCTGTCATACGGCCAAGGCTTGATGGACAGCTTGCAGGAGCGAACCGGCGATGGCGTGCTGCAGGCCGACAACGCGAACGGCGCCAGCAGTTGGGGGCGCGTCATCGCGCAGCATGATTCGCGCCATGGCGGTTCGCTCGGTATCTACGGCAACAAGGGGCCGAGCTACAACGACGACATGTTCGCCGTGCAAGCCGGTGTCGACCTGTATCGCGGCCAGCATGACAACGGCACCGACATTGCCGGTGTCTATCTCGCGCTCGGCCAGATCGCCGGTGACGTCAGGCACTTCAATGGCATCAACGCCGGCCACGATCAGCTGCAGAACGTGACACTGGGCGGCTACTGGACGCACCTCGCCACGGCCGGCTGGTACACGGACCTGGTAGTGCAGGGCACCGCCTACAACATCAAGGCCAGCTCCACGCGCATGGCGCCGTTGAAGACCGAAGGCCGCGGTGTCGGCGCATCGCTCGAAGGCGGCTATCCGATCGCACTGCGCAACGGCTGGATGTTCGTGCCGCAGGCCCAGCTGGTGTACCAGGCCGCATCGATCAACGATGCATCCGATGCCGCCTCCAGCGTGTACTTCGACAACGCCAACTCGCTCGCCGGCCGCGTCGGTACCGAAGCGAGGAAGACCTGGACACTCGGCAACGACACCGCGCAACCGAAGCTGATCAGCACCTGGCTGCGCGTCGACCTGTGGCGCGAGTTCATGGCCAATCCGGGCGTCGCGTTCTCCACGCCGACCACGCCGGTGAGCTTCCATTCCAACCTGGAAGGCTCGTGGGTAGGCCTGCGTGCCGGCCTCAGTTCGCAGCTGGCGCGCAACGTGTTTGTGTATGCCAACGTCGGCTATGACTTCGGCATCGACAATCATGGCGACGGCTACGGCGGCAAGGCGGGTATTCGCATCAATTGGTAAGGAAACGGTGATATCTCCCTCCCTTGCGATGGCAGGGGAGGGATGACGTAGGTCGGGTTACGTAGCGCAACCCAACATTTTCGGGGCGATCTGTTGGGTTGGTCCGGATCAAGTCCTGTCTCTCGGTCACAATGTGAACGGAGGGTTTGACGAACTGGGTTGTTGCGCGGTTGACTGGGGGCATTGCCTGCTGCGTGCGGTCACCTTCCGCGGCGTGGCTCTCAAGAGCCTCAAAAGCACATGGCGTTATCGCCACTCAGCGCAGATGTGATCCAGATACAGGGATCAAGTCCGGGCAACCCAACCTACGTGACGATGCCGCAGCATTTCTGGCTTGGCGTAGCTACTGCCACGTGATCTCCTGCGCACCGATCCAATTCTCATCGCCTACACGCTTGAGCACGTCATCGATGCGCGTGTTGATGGCCTCGAAGATGAAGCAAAGTTCGGCGCGGCCGAGGGTGAGGGCGGTGCTGTGGTCTTCTTCGCTGTAGGCGATCTGCGCCATCAGGGTCAGCATGTCTTGCAGGTATTTGAGGCTTTCGTAGCTTTCTTCGGACAATAGATAAAGTTGCGGCCCGCAGCGGCCGCCTTGCATGTTTTTCATGGTGTTCTCCATACGCTTAGGTCACGCCGCGTATTGCGCGCGGCGTGAAGGGCTACAGGAAAAATCCTGCTCGATTAGGCGGAATCAGCTGCTTCCGTTTCGGCGAGTGCCCACTTGGGATCGACGTCGCGCAGCTTGCGCGGCGGTGAAGTAGGAGAAAAGCACCAGGGTGGGAGCACGAAGCGTGCGGGTGCCGTAAGATTCGATCCAACCATTGTCAACCTCGTTTGTTGGTGGTGGCCAGCGGATCGTTTGGGCGGCTACCCAGGCGATCCGCGTTACTTCACATTCTGTCGGGCGTGTCGCAAGTCATCACTGGGATGGGCACGCCCGACTACCGCACCTTCGCATAAAGCGCGCTCTGTAATCTGTCGGGCGCAACCGATTTGCTTGCTTGGCGAATGCCTACATCGTTGGGTGAGGTGCGCTAAGCCCCATGGCACTAGCTTGGGCGGGACGCTTGATGTTCGCGAGGAACTGCTCCCTCCCCTGCTGCCGCAGGGTAGGGAGCAGATCACTGCGAGCGTGACGTTTCGTGGCTTACGTGGGTGCCATTGGCGCTAACCCAACGTGCTGGCAGAGCAAGCCCAAGGGTCCTCATGTGCATGCATGCGTGCTGGGATTCGGCTTCGCTTCGCTCCAACCTGCCTGGATGTGGGCGAGCATTGTCACGGCATGGATGCGTCCGGCCTCAAATGACAACTTGCGTACGCCTGCACCGGCCTGTTTCCGCTTTCGTATGACAATTGCCGAAAACGGGTGATGTTCTGCCGAATTTGTGCATTCGTTTCCGCTTCGATCCGCTTCAATCACACGACAGCCAGCGGCATGACGCCGATGGCTGCCACAGGGATACGGAGCCGGGGGGCGACCATGCATTACATCCATCACACCGCAGGCAGAAACGGCACGCACATCGCATGTGTGCATCCGTGGGACACCACGCACCCGCCCGACGGCGCGGCTGCGCATCTGCTTGGGCGGCCCGAACCCAACTTGCTCCATGTTCAGTGCCCGCGCTTGCGCGCGTTCGACACGTGCTGAACCGCTGAAACGTTTTCCCGCATGCCAGGACGGCATGTGTTCGCGAATCGACGCGGACGGCAGGCGATTGACTCCACCCCCCGAGACGACGCCTCAGGATCCATTGCCTGCCGGGGAATCCCATTCGTTGCGCGCATGAGTTCGCTGCACCGTTCGATCACTTGATTTTTTCCGTCCGTGGAACCGGATTTGGGAGATGGCTATGAACAGGATCTATAGCAAAGTCTGGAATGTTTCGTTGAAGCAGTTGGTGGTGGCATCGGAATTAGCGTCGTGCCGGCACAGTGTGGCGACAGGACAAGGTGCGCAGACGCAACCTGCGCAGCGGCGTCTTTACGCGACCATCCTGGTGGTGTTGATGGCCACGGGATGGACGGGTTGGGCGGATGCACAGACTAACTGCAATGCCGGTCCTTGGAACTTCTATGCCGGTGCCTCTTCATGCATGGGAGCCGGTGCGAGCGCTAGCGGTGACGGAACTGCGCTGGGTTCAGGTGCCAATGCAGGAGGGCCAGAAGGTGTCGCAGTGGGCTATAGCTCGTCCGCGGTGGGTACGGCCACCAGCGCCGTAGGTTACGGGGCTTACGCCAGCGGCACGTATGGCACTGCAATTGGCACTTCCAGTCAGGCAACCGGACAGGGTTCGGTCGCCCTGGGTTACGTCAGCGTCGCCAGCGGCTTCAACGGGCTGGCTCTCGGCTACAACACGCATGCGACCAACACCAACGCAATGGCCGTAGGTCAGGCGGCCACCGCCAGCGGGGTTGGGGCGGTAGCCCTGGGCGTCAATACGGTTGCTAACGTCGACTACGCTATCGCTGAAGGCGCAGGAGCGCAGGCAACGGCCGGCTATGCCACTGCTATAGGTACAAGTGCGCAGGCAACGGTCGGCAATGCCACTGCATTAGGTGCAGGTGCGCAGGCGACGGCCGGCAATGCCACTGCACTTGGCGCTAGCGCAATCGCAAACGGAGGGAATGCAGTCGCCGTTGGCGAGAACGCTCATGCTGCCATCGGTGCGACTGCATTGGGCGGAGGAACGGTTGCCAATGGCAATGGTGCGTCCGCGATAGGGCTCGGAACCCAAGCCACCACAGCTCACGCAACGGCGATCGGCTGGCAGGCATATTCAACTGCGCTCAACGCGACTTATATCGGCGCACGCACAGTCGGAGTGGGCGCTTCCGCGGAATCGGCGATTGCCATCGGCACGGACGTGCAGTCGTCGGGTATATACGGCATCGCCATGGGCATTCAGGCCAATACGAGCCAGGCGAACGCGGTGGGCATAGGCGCGTTTGCGATCGCGAACGGTGCCCAAGCTATCGCTATAGGCCGTAGCGCGAGTGCGCAAGCAGCCTCAACCATTGCCATTGGCGATACTAGCTCGGTATCCAGTACGGCTGGTGCCGGCTCGTTCGCGGGCGGTTATCAGTCCAAGGTACTCGGCGGCACCGGCGCGGTAGCGATCGGTCAGCAGCAGACCGTCAACGGCAACGGCGCGGTGGCCATCGGCGATCCGAATACGGCAACCGGCACCGGCGCGGTCGCGGTAGGTGCGAACAACACCGCCAACGGCAATGGCGCGGTGGCTCAGGGTAATTCCGACATAGCCAATGGCCAGGGCGCAGTAGCGCTGGGCAATACCAGCAATGCGACCGGCGCAAGCACGATCGCGTTGGGCGATACCGCTACAGCGAGCCAGACCAATGCGATTGCGTTGGGTGCGGGCGCCACGGCCGCTACGCAAGCAGGCGACGTAGCGCTGGGTTCGGGTTCCACCACCGGGACGGTGGTGAATACGCCGAACACAGTATTGGGCGGCACCACGTACACCTTCGCCGGCACCAATGCGACCAGCACGGTCAGCGTGGGTACGGCTACGGCGCCGCGCACCATTACCAATGTGGCGGCGGGGCGCATCAGCTCCGGCAGCACCGATGCGATCAACGGTTCGCAGCTGTATGCGACGAACCAGGCGCTGCAGTCGATGATCACCGGCTCCACGTTGCACTACTTCAGCGTCAACGATGGCGCCACGACCCAGGGCAACTACAACAACAATGGTGCGACGGGCGCCAACGCCGTGGCGATCGGCCCCGTGGCAAGCGCGGGAGCAAACAGCATCGCCATCGGGTGGAGCGCGGCTGCTTCGGGACCCGCAGGGGGAGCGGTTGCCATCGGCTATAACGCGAACGCCGTTGGACAGTCGTACACCACGGCGATCGGTGAAAACACTGTAGCGAGTGGCGGTTGGGCGACGGCCTTGGGCTGGGGCGCCAGTGCTTCGGGCCAGGGTGCTGCCGCGATCGGTGCAAGCACTGTTGCCAGTGCCAATTTCGCTTACGCGGCAGGTTTCCAGACCAGCGCGACAGGAGCGGGCGCGGTGGCGCTTGGTATCCATTCCGTTGCCTCGGGTCAAAACTCCTTGGCACAGGGCAATGCGGCTACCGCGTCGGCAACCGATAGCATTGCATTGGGGACGAGTGCCGCCTCTACCGGACCCTCCGGGGGCTCGATCGCCATCGGTGGTAGTGCCAATGCCAATGGTTCCTATACAACTGCCCTGGGCACGAATGCGATTGCCAACGGCGATTGGGCGACCGCCGTGGGGTACAACGCCAACGCAGCGGTCACGACAGCTACGGCGGTAGGCGGGAGTTCCATCGCCAATGCTACCTTTGCGTTGGCGGAGGGCTATCAGGCGACGGCATCGGGATCGGCGGCGACCGCGATGGGCCTGCATGCGATTGCTTCCGGTGCGAACGCCATCGCACAAGGCAATGCCGCCAATGCATCCGGCGCCAACGCGATTGCGGTAGGCGCCAGCTCGGTAGCGAGTGCGCAGGGCGCCGAAGCGCTCGGCAATACAGCGAAGGCCGCCGCGATCAACGCGACAGCAGTCGGCAACGGTTCGCAGGCACTTGCTGCATCCACGGTGGCATTGGGCGACACCAATACGGTGGCGGCCGCATCCGGCACGGGCTCGATCGCGGGCGGACACAATTCGCGCGTGCTTGCCGGCACCGGCGCGGTGGCCTTGGGTGAAAGCCAGACTGTGAGCGGTAATGGCGCGGTGGCGATCGGCGATCCCAACACGGCCACCGGCAGTGGTGCAGTCGCAGTGGGCGCGAACAACACCGCCACCGGCAATGGTGCGATCGCGCAGGGCAACAACAACGTCGCCAACGGACAAGGCGCGGTGGCGCTGGGCAATGCCTCCAACGCCACCGGCGCAAGCGCGCTCGCCTTCGGCGATACCGCCACGGCCAGCCAGGCCAATGCGATTGCGTTCGGCGCGAATGCCACCGCCAGTGCACAGGCCGGCGACGTGGCGCTGGGTTCGGGTTCCACCACCTCAGCCGTGGTCAACACCAGCAGCGCAAGCATCAACGGTGTCACGTATTCGGGCTTTGCCGGCACCAATGCGCTGAGCACGGTAAGCGTAGGATCGACCACGGCGCCGCGCACTATCACCAACGTGGCGGCGGGCCGCGTCAGTTCCAGCAGCACGGATGCGATCAACGGTTCGCAGTTGTATGCGGTGGCGCTGGCTGACCAAGTGCATGATTTCAGCGTTAACAACCCCAACCCGGCCACGGACAGCAATTACAACAACACTGGCGCCACCGGTACCCAGGCAGTGGCGATCGGCTATACAACGGCCGCGAAGGGCAGTCAATCTTTAGCCGTAGGCAGCGGGGCAAATGCGGCGGGCAATCTAAGCACCGCGTTGGGTAACGGTGCGATTGCACAAGGTGGTGTCAACGGCAGGGCCGTGGCAGTGGGGGCGGACGCAAACGCGGCCGGGAACGCCAGCATCGCGATCGGTTACAACGCCTTGGCAAGTGGGAGCGCGAGCCTGGTAGCGGGTTATCTCGCGCAAGCGACAGGCAGCACCAGTGTTGGGCTGGGCAATCATGTAAATGCCACGGCAACGGCTTCGACGGCCGTCGGCAACTTCTCCCAGGCGCTTGCAGCATCCACCGTGGCGATCGGCGACACCAATACCGTGGCGGCGGCCGCCGGCACGGGTTCGTTCGCCGGCGGCCACAACTCGCAAGTGCTCGGTGGCACGGGCGCGGTGGCGATCGGTGAAAGCCAGACGGCGAACGGCAACGGCGCGGTGGCGATCGGCGATCCCAATACCGTGACCGGCAACGGTGCGGTGGCGGTAGGCGCGAACAACACGGCGAACGGGCAAGGTGCCGTTGCGCTGGGCAACACCAACGACGCCACGGGGCAGGGCGCGGTCGCGCTTGGCAATGCATCCAGTGCAACGGCGGCGAGTGCGCTGGCGCTCGGCGATACGGCCACTGCCAGCCAGGCCAATACGATTGCCTTGGGTGCGGGCGCAACGGCCGGTACGCAGGCCGGCGACGTGGCGCTGGGTTCGGGTTCCACCACGTCGACGGTGGTCAACACCAGCAGCGCAACCGTCAACAACGTGACGTACTCCGGCTTTGCGGGCACGAATGCGCTGAGCACGGTAAGCGTGGGTGCGGTGGGCAGCCCGCGCACCGTTACCAACGTGGCGGCGGGCCAGATCAATGCGAACAGCACGGATGCGATCAACGGTTCGGAACTCTACAGCGTGGCGAACACGCTGCAATCGAACATCACCGCGGCGCAGACGCACGATTACAGCGTCAACAGCACGTCCTCCGGCACGGACACCAACTACAACAATGCCGGCGCGACGGGATCGAATGCGTTGGCGGCCGGCGTAAGCGCTTCGGCCGCGGGCATCAGTGCGACGGCGGTGGGCAACAACGCCAATGCCAGCAGCGCCAACAGCGTTGCGCTCGGCAATGGCAGCAAGGCGAGCATCGGGTCTGGCGTCGCGATCGGCAACGGCGCGACGGCGGGCGCGAATGCGGGCGACGTGGCGCTGGGTTCCAATGCCACGACCTCGACGGTGGTGAACACGCCCAGCACCAGCATCAATGGCACCATCTACAACTTCGCCGGCACCAACGCGACCAGCACGGTCAGCGTCGGCAGTTCGACCAGTCCGCGCACCATCACCAACGTGGCGGCAGGCCAGATCAGCGGCAGCAGCACGGATGCGATCAACGGTTCGCAGCTGTTCGCCGCCAACAGCGCCATTACCACGTTGGGCGGGCAGGTGACCAACCTGGGCAACAGCGTGGCTTCTTCGCTGGGCGGAGGCAGCACGTACAACTCCAGCACCGGCGCGGTCACCACCAGCCTCAATTACGGCGGCAACACCTACAACTCCGTGCAGAACGTGCTGAACCAGATCGGCGGCGCGGTGGATGGCGGCGGCATCAAGTATTTCCACGCCAATTCCACGCTCGCCGATTCGCAGGCGACGGGCACGGATAGCGTGGCGATCGGGCCGGTGTCCACGGCCGGCACGACCAATGCGGTGTCGATCGGCAATGGCGCGACAGCCGGCACGAATGCGGGCGACGTGGCATTGGGTGCGGGCTCGGTCACCGGCGCCGTGGTGCAGACGCCGAGCACGGTGATCGCCGGCACCACGTACAACTTTGCCGGCGGCGCGCCCACCAGCACGGTAAGCGTGGGCAGTCCGACCAACCAGCGCACCATCACCAACGTGGCGGCGGGGCAGATCAACGGCAACAGCACCGATGCGATCAACGGTTCGCAGTTGTATGCGACGAACCAGGCGGTGAATACGCTCAATAACTCGCTGACCACGGTGACCGGACAACTGACGCATTACTACAGCGTCAACGACGGCGGTACGCAGCAGGGCAACTACAACAACAACGGTGCGACGGGTACGGATTCGCTGGCGGCGGGCGTGAATGCCTCCGCGACCGCGACGAACGCCACGGCGATCGGTTTCGGCTCGCAAGCGCTGGCGGCGTCGACGGTGGCGATCGGCGACCGCAACACGGTAGCGGCCGGATCGGGCACCGGTTCCATCGCCGGCGGTTATCAATCGCGCGTGCTGGGCGGCACCGGTGCGGTGGCGTTGGGTAACCAACAGACCGTCAACGGCGATGGCGCGGTGGCGATCGGCGATCCGAACTCGGTCAGCGGCACCGGCGCCGTCGGCGTGGGCGCCAACAACAGCGTGAACGGACAAGGCGCGGTGGCGCTGGGCAATGGCAATACGTCGAGCGGGCAGGGCGCGGTGGCGCTTGGCAATGCATCGAGCGCAACGGCGGCCAGCGCGCTGGCTTTCGGCGATACGGCCACCGCCAGTCAAGCCAACGCGATTGCGTTGGGCGCCGGCGCAACGGCCGGCACACAAGCGGGCGACGTGGCATTGGGTGCGGGCTCGGTCACCGGCACGGTGGTGCAGACACCAAGCACGGTGATCGCCGGCACCACATATAACTTTGCCGGCGGCGCACCCACCAGCACGGTAAGCGTGGGCAGCGGGACCAACCAGCGCACCATTACCAATGTGGCGGCGGGGCAGATCAACGGCAGCAGCACCGATGCGATCAACGGTTCGCAGTTGTATGCGACGAACCAGGCGATCGATACCCTCAATACCACCGTCAACAACGGGCTGACGCATTACTACGGCGTCAACGATGGCGGTACGCAGCAGGCCAACTACACCAACAACGGTGCCACAGGTGCGAATGCCATGGCGGCGGGTGTGGCGGCGGTGGCGACCGCAGCCAATGCGAGCGCCATCGGCTACAACACGCAGGCGACGATTGCCGACAGCGTGGCGCTGGGTTCGGGTTCGGTGACCGATCATCCGGCTCCTGCCACCCCCACCGGCAGCGTCAGCCCGTATGTGCAATACAACGTCAACGACCGCACCTTGCTGGGCCAGGTATCCGTGGGCAATGCCACGGGCTATCGCCAGATCACCAACGTGGCGGACGGTTCTGCTTCGGACGATGCGGTAACGGTGCGCCAGCTGGCCGGCGCGATCGGCGCGGTGTCGGTCACCAGCACCAAGTACTTCCATGCCAACTCCGCCCTCCCCGACTCGTTGGCGGTGGGCAACAATGCCATTGCCGTCGGCCCGAACACGATCACGAACGGCGACGAAGGCGTGGCCATGGGCGATGGGGCGATCGTGCAGCAGAACGCTCCGGGTGGTGTGGCGATCGGCGAGACCGCAACCTCCAATTTCGCGGATGCGGTTGCGATGGGCACCCAGTCCAACGCGAGTGGTATCGGCGCGATCTCGATCGGTACATTGAGCACGGCCGGCAACACGGCCGCCATCGCATTGGGTTCCGGCTCAAATGCCGCCGCACAAGCGGGCGACGTGGCATTGGGTGCGAATTCGGTCACCGCAACCGTGGTGAACACGCCCAGCGCTACCATCAACGGCACGACCTATACCTTCGCCGGCACCAACGCCACCAGCACGGTGAGCGTGGGCGGCGTAGGATCGCCGCGCACCATCACCAATGTGGCGGCAGGCCAGGTCAGCGACACCAGCACCGATGCGATCAATGGTTCGCAGCTGAATGCGACGAACAAGGCGGTGACCGCGCTCGGCACGACGACCACCACTTTGGGCAACACCGTCACCAACCTCGGCAATACGGTGGCTTCGTCGCTGGGAGGCAACACCACTTATGACCCGACCACCGGCGCCGTCACCACCAACCTGAGTTACGGCGGCAACACCTACAACTCGGTGCAGAGCGTGCTGAACCAGATCGGCGGTGCGGTGGATGGCGCGGGCATCAAGTACTTCCACGCCAACTCGTCGCTGGCCGATTCGCAACCCGTCGGCACCAACAGCGTGGCGATCGGGCCGGTATCCACTGCTGGCGCTACTGACGCGGTATCCATCGGTAACGGCGCCACCGCCAGCGCGAACGCGGGTGACGTGGCCTTGGGTGCAGGCTCGACGACCTCGACCGTGCAAGGCACCAGCAGCGTCACCGTTGGCGGCAACACCTATGCGGTGGCGGGCACCAACCCCTCCAGCACGGTGAGCGTGGGCAGTGCCGGCAACGAACGCACCGTCACCAACGTCGCGGCCGGGCAGGTGAATGCCACCAGCACGGATGCGATCAACGGTTCGGAGCTGTATGCAACCAACCAGCAGGTGAATGCCAACACCTCTGCCATCGCCAACCTCAATACCACCGTCAGCAACATCAACAATGGCGGCAGCAAGTATTTCTCGGCCAATTCCAGCGGCAACGCGGCGTCCGCCACCGGCACCAACTCGGTGGCGGAAGGTCCCTCGGCCACGGCCTCGGGCATAGACAGCACGGCGATCGGTGATGGTTCCTCCTCCAGCGGCAACAACTCGGTGGCGTTGGGCGCCGGTTCCAGCGATGGTGGCCGTTCGAACGTGGTGTCGGTGGGCTCGTCTACCGATCAGCGGCAGATCACCAACGTGGCGGCCGGTACGGCGTCGACCGATGCGGTGAACGTGGCGCAATTGCAGCAGTCGCAAGCCGGTTCCGTGCAGTACGACAAGAACAGCGATGGCACGGTGAACTACAGCAGCGTCACCGTGGGCCAGGCGGGCACGCCGGCGCAGGTCCATAACGTGGCGGCCGGAACGGCGACCACCGATGCGGCGAACGTGGGCCAGGTGAACCAAGGCGTGCAAACGGCGGAGAACTGGGCGCAGAACTACACCGACCAGAAACTGGCGGGCGTCGACCACGAACTCAACGCGATATCCAATCGCGCCAATGCCGGTGTGGCAGCGGGTATTGCGATGTCCAGCCTGGGCCAGGCGTATCAGCCGAACCTGAGCAGCTTCGGCGTGGGCTTCGGTTCCTTCCACGGCGAAGCCGGTGTGGCGGTGGGTTTGTCCACCATCACCGAAAGCGGGCGCTACATCTTCAAGCTGGCTGCTTCCTCCGACTCGCGCGGCGACGTGGGCGTCGGCGGCAGCGTCAACGTGGTCTGGTAAGGACAGGGAGACGATGAACATGAAATTTTCTTCGACAAGCAAGGCTGTCTTCCTGGCGCTGCTGGCGATGGGCATGAGCGCCTGTGGCAACGTCAGCCGCAACGTGGCCAAGGACGGCTCCCACGCACAGGAACTGGTGTGGCCCAAGCCGGATGACGTCACGCCGATGCACCGTGGCGGCACGTTCCCGGAAATCGACCATCTGCGCGAGCTGCACGCGGGCCTCAACAAGCAGCAGATTTCCCAATTGATTGGCTGGCCGCATTTCGAGGAAGGCGTGTGGGGCGTGCGCGAGTGGAACTACGTGTTCAACTTCCGCGATGCGGATTCCGGCCAGGTGACGGTGTGCCAGTTCAAGATCCTGTTCGACAAGGACAAGCTGGCGCGCACGTTCTATTGGAAACCGGAAGATTGCGCGCGCTACATGAATCCGCCGCCACCGCCGCCGCCTCCTTCACCGGTGGCGAAGCACGAGGAGCAGGAAACCACGCTGGCGACGGACGCGTTGTTTGCGTTCGATCGCTACTCGCTCAAGGACATCACCGATGGCGGGCGTGCGCAGCTGGACGCGCTGGCTTCGCGTTTGCTGGATGAAAACAACCGCATCGCACACATCAGCGTCGCCGGCTACACCGATCGCCTGGGTAGCGATGAGTACAACCAGGTGCTGTCGCAGCGGCGTGCGGAAACGGTGGCGCAGTATCTCGTTGCCAAGGGCGTGGCGCAGGATCTGATCGGTGCGGAAGGGCACGGCAAGGCCGAGCCGGTGGTGCAGTGCGCGGACCAGGCGCGCGGCAAGTTGATTGCCTGCCTGGCGCCGAACCGGCGCGTGGTGGTGCGGGTGGATACGCATTGATTTGAGATGTGAGCCCCTCTCCCTGCGAGAGAGGGGTTGGGGTGAGGGTGTGCAGTCTTGCGCGATGGGCCGCTGCCCTCACCGTCATTTCCGCCTTTCGCCGGAATGACGCCTGGGCAAGAGGGGCGATTCGCCAAGCCCAATCCCTTCGCTGATTGGATACAGCGAAGGCAGCATCGCGCAAGTGTGTTTGAAATTTTGTCTACCAACAGCATTCTCGGGAGCTGATCATCATGCGCGTCGTCACGTCGCTTTCTTTTCTTGCCCTGGCCGCCGTCACTGCCAGCGCCTTCGCCCAAACGCCAGCCGCCCAACCACCCACGCCGCAGCAATACGCCCAGCGCAACCAGCAGATCGAACGGGCTGCGCTGCAAGTGGCCGACCTGGTCGACAAGGGCCAGGAAGGGCAGGTGTGGGATGGCGCGTCCACCATCACCAAGCAGCTGATCGCGCGCGACGCGTTCGTCAAAGGTGTCAGCACCGATCGCAAGACGGTGGGCACGCTGATCACGCGCACGCCGGCCAATCTTTCTTTCAGCGAATCCGACGGCAAGAAGCTGCCGCCGGGATTGTTTGCGAACGTCGCCTTCGCTACGCACTTCGCCAATGAAAAGCAGCCGGTGCGCGAATTGGTGTCGTTTCACCTGGACGGTGACAATGTGTGGCGCGTGACGGGGTATTCGCTGCGCTGATGTCGGGCCGCCACGGCTCGCTACGCTCGCACCTCACCCTAACCCTCCCCTGCACACAGGGGAGGGGACTGTTCCCCGCGACGATCTGTTCCTTCCCCTATGGCAGTAGGGAAGGGTTTATACATCGCCAGATTTCTGCGCCTGAGATGCCGCCACAAATGACCCCGCATCCGTGCCTGCAATGCGCAACTGCCGCGCGCGATTCCATTTTTCTTTCATCCCGCGAACGTAGCCTGCTCGCGCCATCGCTGCCCCGCAGGCAAGCGCGCAGATTTACGTGAGCAAGCAACTCACGGCTCCCACACCCGCCGTCGCTCCCCTTGGATGAAATGACCCAGTGCCCCCAAGGGCCGCACGCGCTCGCACACGATCTTGAAAATCGCCAGCAACGGTACCGCCAGCACGGCGCCGGGAATGCCCCACATCCAATCCCAGAACAACAGCGACGCCATCACCAGCACGGGATTGAGCGTGAAGCGCCGCGCCAGAATCATCGGCGTGACCGCTTCGCCTTCGGTAACGTGCACGCAGATGTACAGCGCCATCGGCGTGAAGGCTTTCCACAGCGGATCCAGGCTCAGCATGCCTACTGCGAGGAACATCACCATGCCGGTGAGCGGGCCGAAAATCGGCACGTAATTGAGCACGAACGCGGTCACTCCCCACAGCAGCGGATCGGGCAGGCCCAATAACCACATGCCCAGGCCGGTCACGATGCCCACGAGGCTGTTCATGATGGTGATGGTGATCAGGTAAATCGAGATATCGCTTTCCACTTGTTGCGCAATATCGATCACCTGCCGCTTGTCGCCGAAGGTAGGCATCACTTCTACCAGCCGACGCAAAAACGTATCGCCGGCAAGCAGCAGGAAGAACAGCATCAGGAAGGTCCACACGAAACCCGACACAAAGTGGCGCGCAGTGGAAAACAGTATCTGCTTGACGTCCATGCCGCTCGAAGACGGCTGCTGGTGCACGTTGCCGACGACTGCGCTCTGGGCGTGCTTGAACAGCTTGGTCAGGGTATCGATCGGCTTGCTGATGACACTTACGCGCTGCTGCAGGCGCGGCAAGCCCTGCGGCAGGCGGTGCGCCCATTCCGAGGCGGGCGAACTCAGCAGGTGCATGAGGCCGAAGACTATGCCCAGCAGCACGGCTACAGCCACCAGCGCGGCGATCAAACGCGGCACGCGCAGATGCTTCATCAGTTTCATGCCCGGCTGCACCAGCAACTTCAAGAAAAAGGCCAATAGCAAGGGCAATACCGCTTCTTTCGCTACATACAGGCAGGCGAGCAGGGCGAGAATGAACAGGCCGCCCCGGTAGACGGCGGAGGCGTCGCGGGGGAGCGGCATGTCGGGCTTGTTGAGGTGGTCGTCTGGGCTTTTGACCACGGTGATCGAACCTGCGGCATGGCGTCGCTTAGACGATGCGCATCGGGTGATCTAGGGTGGGTGAAGCGGTTGTGGGAGAAGTGTCGGCGTGCCTTGCCGGCTGCAATACCAGCCGATGTCCCGTCGGATCCCGCACCAACGCCGGCTCGCCGGCCTCCACTTCAAGTACCGTGCGGTCAGCCGCCATGTCATCCGGCGCCATCGCCACTGCCTTGCCTGCATGTGCGCGATAGCACAACAGCTCCAGCCGCGGCAGTTCATTGGATACGGCGGCAAGCTTGGTCACTTCCACGTCCGCATTCGCCAGGCCATCCAGCCGCTGCTGCGCCGGCCCATGGTTGTGCGAACGGGATACCACGCGGAAACCAAGCTGCTCGTAGAACGTCAGCGACCGCGGTAGATCGGTGACGACCAGCGCGGTGTGGTCGATGCCCAGAAACAGTCCGCCTTCGCGCTGCCGTCGCGTATCGCCTGCGGGAAACTGGATCAGCTCCAAGGGATGCCCGTCCGGATCGCGGAATTTGAATGCCGTTACCGAGCCCGCCCCCGGCGGCAAGGTTTGCGGTCCGCCTTCGCTGATCGGCTCGAACGCATAGCGGCACAACTGGGCGTACGCGGTGGGCATATCCGCCGCCACGATGGCCAGGTGCTGGAACCATGGATCGGCCGCGCTGTGGCGCGAGGGATAGGGAAACCCGTGCGAATCGAATGCCACCAGGCAAAGCTCCTGCTCGCCCAGCCGCATGCGTGCCACCAGGCTCCCGCTACCGGGGTGATCGTGCCGCGTTTCTTCAAGCAACACGAAGTGCAGCGCATCGCGATAGAAAGCCACCGCGCGCGCCAGCTCGGCGACGTTGCGGCTGACATGCTTTATACGCAGCGCGCGTGCGGCGCTCATGGACGCTGCGCGCCGCGGCAGTTGGTATAGATCGCATACAAGCTTTGCGAGGCGCAGATGAACAGGCGGCTGTAATGGCGTCCGCCGAAACACAGGTTGGACGCGGTGCACGGCAGCTTGATGCGGCCGAGCAGCGTGCCGTGCGCGTCGTAGCAATGCACGCCATCGGGCGTGGCGACCCACAGATTGCCGGCTTCGTCGCAGCGGATGCCATCTGCTTTCGTCTTGAGGAAGCAGCGTCCATGGGCGAGACGTGGCGGCTTGCCGGCTTCGGCTTCCACCTCGAACACCCAGATCTCCGCATGCGGTTCGGCGGCGAACTGGATGCCGAGATCCACCACATACAGCTTTGTTTCATCCGGGGAGAAGCACAGGCCATTGGGCCCGTCGAATTGATCGGTGAGCGGGTGCAGCTGGCCGTTGCGCGGATCGACGCAATACACCCGCGACGGCAATTCGCGCTGTTGCTTGCCGCCTTCATAATCGGTGTTCACGCCATAGGGCGGATCGGAAAACCAGATGCTGCCATCGGATTTGACCACCACATCATTGGGCGAATTGAGGCGCGCGCCTTCAAAGCGGTCGGCCAGCACGGTAATGCCGCCGTCCCATTCCGTGCGCGTGATGTTGCGGCGACGATGCGAGCAGGAAATCAGCCGGCCCTGACGGTCGCGCGTATGGCCGTTCTCATAATGCGAGGGCTGGCGAAAGACCGAAACACCGCCGCTTTCGCTCCAGCGCATCACGCGATCGTTCGGAATATCGCTGAACAAGAGGCAGTTGTGATCGGCAAACCAGGCCGGTCCCTCCAGCCAGCGAAATCCGTCGGCGAGTTTTTCCAGCGGCGCGTTGGGCAGCACCATTGCGTGAAAACGCGGATCGACGACTTCGATGTTATCCACGCACGTCCTCCGTCGCATTGGCAGGCCGTCCGCGCGCGCCGGGATGTTCGAGCTGCACCAGCATCAGCACCGCCGGCGCATCGCCGAGTGCGCCGGAGCGATGGCCTTTGCGTCCCTTGCCGTCGGCCACGCATTGCTGGTCACCACCGAAGGACACATCGCCCGCGCCCATTTCCACGCGCGCGCCATCCATGCTTTCCACGAACCAGCGCCCCGACAACGGTACGATCCACTGCGGCCGCGGATTTTCGTGCCATTCGCCGACCCAGCCGGGCGGCAGTACGGAAAACACCACGGTGGCTTGCCGCGAGACGAGTGCGTCGTTCCACTGCGGTGCCGCGCCGCCCATGCTCTGTTGCTCGAAGTGATCCAGCATGCAGCGCGATTGATGGCTGACGCCTTCGATGTCCGTCCAGATCTGCCAGTACTCGAACGTGGGCGAGTCGGTGTCGGAAACGTGCGTGTTCATGGCGTAGACCTCGCAGGGGAAGGCGCGACCGCGGCGGGTGTGTAGACCGGTGTGGAGGCGAGCGGATGCCTCGCCACGTCGTGCAGCGGCGCGAGCTGGGTGCCGAAGGTGATCAGCAACATGCCGCCGACCAGGCCGAAATTCTTGAGGAAATCCCAGAAGTGCGCGCGTGCCAGGCTGCTGCCCTTGGCCCAGAAATCCGGGTAGGCCCAGAAGTTGTGGTAGAGCAGGGCGGTGACGGCGCAATAGCCGGCCAATAGAAACGCAGCGAGCCGATCGTGCCAGCCGGCGATGATGCAGGCGGAGCCGATCAGTTCGAGCAGCATGCCAAGGATCAACAGCACGGAGCCGCCGGGCAGGAAGGTGGAGTTGGCCTGCTTGAGCGCGTCGTTCCAGTTGATGATCTTGTCGAGTGCGCTGAAGGGGAAGAGCACGACGAGGCAGATGCGGATCAGCAACGGAATGCCGATGGTGTCCAGTGAGGTCATGGGCGCCCGCCTTCGCCGGAAAGACGATTCGTTTTGGAAATGTCAGGCCGATACATACCCATCCCTCAGCTGACACCCAGCCGCTCCTTGATGTGATCGGCCACCCGCAAGGCATTCGCGATAATCGTCAGCGTCGGATTCACCGCGCCGATCGACACGAAGAAACTCGCATCGGTGAGATACAAGTTATCCAGCTCATGCGCTTTGCAATTCACGTCCAGCACGGAACTCGCCGGATCACGCCCGAACCGCGCCGTGCCGGCCTGATGCGCGGTACCGCCAATGGGAATCTCCTTGCCGGCCTCGAACTCCCGCTCGAACGGATGCTTGCCGGTGCCACGCACCAAGGCTTTCAGCTTCTGCTTGAGTCTTGCATGCGCATCGAGGTTGTTCTCGTGCAGGTCCAGCACCACGCGTCCGTCGCGTTGCAGGCGCACGCGATTTTCAGGACGCGGCAGATCTTCGCTGGAAAGCCAGAAATCCAGTGCATGCTGCGCGACCTGGTCGAAGGGAAGTTCGGGCAGCCATTGGAGCCATCCCGGCAGCGCTTCGCCGCGCAGGGTGTCGGCGTGCGATTTGCCGGTCATCTGGATCAGGCCGAGCGGGTGGGGCCAGTCGTCCGCGCCCAAGTAGTAATCGCTCACGGCGAGGGTTTTCTGGAACACGGTGTCGTTGCGCTCGCGCGAAACGGCCAGCATCACCGACTGGTTGTGCCGCATGTAGTGGCGGCCGAGCATGCCCGAACCGTTGGCAAGCCCGTCGGGATGCCGCGTGTTGGCGGAGCGCAGCAGCAACAGGGCGGAGCTCAGCGCGCCGCACGCCGCTACCACGATATCCGCCGAGTAGCTTTCATGCTTTCCTTCGCGCTCGACGTGCACGGCGGCCACGCTGCGGCCGCTTGCATCGGTTTCCAGCCGGGTCGCACAGGTATGCGTAAGCAGCCTGACGTTGGCATGTGCGGCCAGCGTGGGGTCGATGCATATCACCTGCGCATCGGCCTTGCCGTTGAGCAGGCACGGATAGCCATCGAACGCCGCGCAACGGATGCAGGTGCTGGTTGGCGCGACGTGGCCGTGGTGTTCGTCCAACAGAATGCCCAGCGGCATATGAAACGGATGCACGCCTTGCCTGGCGAAATCCTCGTGCAGTTGCTGCAAACGTGGTTCGTGCGATACCGGCGGAAACGGATACGGTGCGCTCGCCGGCGGTTCGGTGGGATCCTCGCCGCGTTGCCCGTGCACGTGGAACAGCTGTTCGGCTTGCGTGTAGTAGGGCTCGAAGTCGGTATAGCTGAGCGGCCACGCGGGTGAAATGCCATCGCCGTGCTGCAAGGTTTCGAAATCCTGCGCGCGCAAGCGGAACAGTGCGGCGCCGTACATCTTGGAATTGCCGCCGACGAAGTAATGCAGGCCGGGCTGGAACGGATGGCCGTCGCGGTCGTACCAGGTTTCGTCGGGCAGATAGGCGTTGTCGACGAAGACGGTTTTCGCGTCCCAGTTTTCGATGCCGCGCTTCAGGTAGCCGCCGCGCTCGATCAGCAGGATGCGCTTGCCGGTGGGTGCAAGCCGTTGCGCCAGCGATGCGCCGCCAGGGCCGGTGCCGATCACGATGATGTCGTAGTGCTGGTCTGGCATGCGTGCACGGCTGCCTGCAGGGAATGTCAGCGCACAGCATGGACAAGGCGTTGTGGTGATGGCGCCGAAGGCAAAACAAGGTTGTGTCACGGCGGAGCAGGCGGGCGCAACATGAACTGCCGCTTGCGTACCGCCGCGTGGAGCCGATGACTTGCCGCAGCGATACGGCTATCGTCCTCATCGAAATAACTTGCGCGGCGGAATGAGGAGCGACCATGCACGTGATCGGCAAGGTATGGAGGAGCGGAGCGGTTGCGTTGGCCGTCGGGTTTGGCCT
Organism: Dyella sp.; assembly: GCF_036746095.1. Classification (NCBI taxonomy): domain Bacteria; kingdom Pseudomonadati; phylum Pseudomonadota; class Gammaproteobacteria; order Lysobacterales; family Rhodanobacteraceae; genus Dyella; species Dyella sp. Next base: position 4,075 of record NZ_DAIOEU010000068.1, on the reverse strand, counting down.
GTTGGAGGCACCGGCTCCGTCACACGCGCAACGTGGCCCGCAAGGTGCGTATTGCGCCAGCAACGACAACCGCTTCGCGCGCTGCCAGGTGCCCTGGCGCGATGCGGAGCTGGTGCAGCAGATGTCCAAGACGCGCTGCGTGCGCGACCAGACCTGGGGATTCGACCGTAACGGTATCTGGGTGGACAAAGGCTGCCGCGGACAGTTCGCCCCGGCCTATGGCCGCCAGTACGACGACGGCCGGGGCCGTGGTTGGGGCCGTCCGCCGCAACAGCTGCAGGTGCGTTGCGAAAGCCACGGCGGCAACCGCCAGTTCTGTCCGGTGGACCTGCGCCGCGACGACCAGGTGCGCATGGTCAACAAGCTTTCGGGCGCAGATTGCCGGCAGGGACGCAGCTGGGACTGGTCGCGTGACGGCATCTGGGTGGATCGCGGTTGCCGGGCCGTATTCGTGGTGGAACGCCGCTACTGACAATAACAGCCGTTTTCGGATTTTTGCGGCTTGGGTCGGCGCCGCGTCACCTGCATACCAGACCGCATGGCGCGCGGATGACGCCGCGCCAGTCCACCATGAAAAGGGAGTTCATCATGCGCCGCTATCTGCTTGCGGGTTTGTTGCTTGCCAGCGTTGCCGTCCACGCCGCCACCTCGCTGCGCGTCGGTGACAAGGTGCTGACGATCGGCGACAGCGCCGCGTATGTGCAGCAATTGATGGGGCCGCCGACGGTGCGTGCTTTTGCGCATCGGAGCCATGGCGGCCTGCCGGACGACCAGGTATCGCGTGGCGAGGAATGGCAGTACGTGCAGGGAAACAAGGTGGAAATCATTACCGTCGTCAACGGCAAGGTCACTGGTTTTCAGACGGAATATCACTAGATTGCGCCGCACGCCCTATGCGACTCCCCCCGGGTGCAGCACAGGTGGCGTGCGCGCGTAGCGAGCGTTCAGGCCGGGCATCAACGCAGAAACGCCTTCAAAGACTATCGGCAACGTCCAACTGCGCGCCAAAGCCCAGGCAACCCCGCCCCGACACTCCCCAACCGGGGCAGGGGAGGAAGCAGAGCCCGGCAAGCCGGGACTCCTCGCCAACCAGGCGCGAGCAGGGGATGGAGTGTGACCATCACCCGCCAACCTTCACCACCACCTTCCCGAAATGCCTGCCCGCCAGCAAATCGATCAATCCTTGCGGCGCCAGTTCAAGCCCTTCGACGAATTCCTCGCGCAACGTCACCTTGCCTTGCGCCACCCATCCGCTCATGTCGCGCAGGAAATCGGCAAACTCGGCCGCGTAGTGGTCGAGGATGATGAAACCTTCCATACGCAAACGCCGCGCCAGGATCAATCCCATCAACTCCGGTACGCGGTTCGGTCCGTCCGGCAAGTGCGTGGCGTTGTACTGGGCAATCAGGCCGCACACCGGCACGCGTGCGCCGATGTTGAGCCGCGGCAGCACGGCATCGAACACGGCACCGCCGACGTTTTCGAAGTAGACGTCGATGCCCTTGGGCGTTGCCGCGGCGAGTTGCTCGGCAAAATCCGGCGCGCGATGGTCGATGCATGCATCGAAGCGGAGTGTTTCCACGGCATAGCGGCATTTCTCGGCGCCGCCGGCAATGCCGACCGCACGTGCACCTTTGAGCTTGGCGATCTGGCCGACGATGGAGCCGACCGCACCGGTCGCCGATGCCACCACCACGGTTTCGCCCGGCTTCGGCTGTCCGATCTGCAACAAGCCGTGATACGCGGTGAACCCCGGCATGCCCAACACGCTGAGGGCCAGCGAGGGCCGGCTGATGCGGCTGTCTATCGCGCTGATGTCGCGGCCATCGGATAGCGCATAGTCCTGCCATCCGCTGGCCCCCACCACCACATCGCCCACTTTGAAAGCGGGATGGCGCGATGCCTCCACGCGGCTCACGGTGCCGCCGACCATCACTTGGCCGAGTTCCACCGGCGGCAAGTAGGACGGTGCATCGCTCATGCGGCCACGCATGTAGGGATCGAGCGAAAGATGGATCGTGCGCAACAGCACCTGCCCCTCGGCCGGTTGCGGAATGGGCTGGCTTTCAAGGCGAAAATCGCTGGGCCTGGGTTCGCCATGCGGACGTGCGTGCAGCACGATACGGCGGTTGACGATCTGTGTCATGGGGATTTCCTTTGGCGGGGATGTGCGCATGGTGGTAGCTGCTGCCGCGATCACAAGGGGCGGCGCGGGGGGCGAACACATCTTTGCACGCCAGGTGTTTTCACGATGTCTTCACGTGGTAGCCGTGGCATCGCACCGCTTATGCCGGCCGTCGAAGTGATGCAAAATGGCAAGCGCGGTGGCCCATCAGGGCACGCCAAGGGGACGCGGGATGGCGGTAAGCATGCGGGCGAATGCGGCTGACGCGGGGCGCTGGTTTCGGCGCTTCAGCGCGAGTGGCGGTACGCGTCGCCGCCTGATCTGCTTCCATCACGCCGGTGGCGGGCCCTCGCTGTTTCGGGAGTGGCACCAGCATGTCACCCCATATACGGAAGTGTGGGCTGCGGCGATTCCCGGGCGTGAAATACGCGCCGCCGAACCGCCGCTCTATCGACTGGACACACTGGCCATGATGCTGGCCGAAGCGCTGCCGCTCGACCTGCCGTTCGCCTTCTTCGGCCATAGCCTGGGTGGCCTGGTCGGTTTCGAGGTGGCGCGGCAGCTGCAGGAGCGCCATCTGCCGCTGCCGCAACGCCTGTTCGTATCGGCGTGTCCCGCACCGCAGCTGTGCCGGCGGGAAAAATCACGCGCCACGCTCGGCGATGCCGAACTGCTGCGCATGCTGGAAGGTTCTGGCGGCACGCCGGAGGAAATCCTCGGCCATCCCGACTACCTGCAAATGGTGTTGTCGGTGCTGCGTGCGGATTTCAACCTGATCGACAGCTACACGGTGCCGGAAGGCTGCACATTGCGGCTACCGATCACCGCTTACGCCGGGACCGGCGACACGTACATCACGCCTTCGCACATCCGCGCGTGGGAACGCTGGGCGTTGCCGGGCTTTGCCTGCCGTAGCTTCGAAGGCGATCATTTCTATCTGCACCATCAACGCGCGGCATTGATCGACGACCTGCTGGCGCGCTGGAGCGATGGCGAAGCACGGCGGGCCTTGCGCGCATGAGCGGTAACCACAAGAGGTGAAACATGTTCGGCAGCATTGTGCTTGAGGCCGCCATCGGCATGATCGTGTGCTTCGGTTCGGTCGCGTTGATCGCCAGCAGCTTGCAGGAAGCGATGGCGTCCGTGTTCCGGCAGCGCGCCAGGACCTTGTTGAACGGTATCGATCAACTTTTGAATGGACACGGCCTGGTGCTGGACATCTACAACCATGCACTGGTCAATCCGCGTAGCGACGGCCGTGCAACCAGCATCGCGGGCGTGTCCTTGCGGTTGGCGCCGTCATACATCGCGCCGCTGAACTTCGCGCGCGCCATGGTGGATTCCCTGCAGAAAGGACAGGTGGCATTTGCCGACCTTCGCCCGGTGCTGGAAAACATTTCCGATCCGCAGATCCGCAGCTGCCTTTGCAGCATGTACGACCGTGCCGCCGGCAGCGTGGCGCTGTTCGAGGCGGAGATCGCCCGCTGGTTCGATTCCGCCATGGAGCGAATCTCCGGCGCCTATAAAAGACACGCCCAGTTCTGGGCGTTCGTACTGGCCTTGCTGGTGGCGGTCCTGTTCAACATCGACGCCAGCCACGTGCTGACGCATCTATGGAAAATGTCCGCCACGGGCGTGTTCCACCTGCCTGCGACGGCAGCGACGCCCGACGCCCATGACGCCTTGTCATACCTCGAACAGCTGCCGATCGGATGGATCGAGACACCGCATCCCGCCGCGGTGCTATACATGATTCCCGGTTGGCTGATCACGGCCTCCTCCTCGTTGTTCGGCGCGCCGTTCTGGTTTGGCCTGTTGGGGAAGGTCACGAATCTGCGCGGGGCAGGGGACAAGCCCAGCTCGCCTTGAGGCATTCGTAGGCTGACGCTTTTGCTCGTCATTCCGGCCTTCGCCCACTGCTGTCCGGGGAAAATGAAGTTCTTCAGAAAT
>NZ_DAIOEU010000067.1:0-23794 GCF_036746095.1 Dyella sp. | reverse complement strand
TCACCATCAGGTTGCCCCAGTCGGTGGTCTGGTAGATCTCGATGGTCTGGAACGGGGTTTTTTCGGCATGCAGCAGCTTTTCAACGCGATAACCGATGGAGGAACCGGAAGCCTGGTGTGCTTCGGTGAACCAGCTGGGCTGCGACATGACGGACAGGTCCTTGGAACTCGGGTTAAAGGAAAGTAATTGTAGCGGTAACGGTTGGCGCCGTGCCGCTCAGTGCCTCTCTCTCAGCTGAGGGGGAGGGCATAGATATCTATACATCTTCCTGGATGGACAAATCTTGCCTCATCGTCATTCCGGCGAAGGCCGCAATCCAGTCAAAAATGACGTGCGCAGCACACGACACAAGGGTTTTGTGTACTTCGCACGACGTATTTCACTGGATTGCGGCCTTCGCCGGAATGACGATGAGGGGATATCGGGCGCCACAATCAGATGGGGAGCAAAGACTGACCTCAAATTGTCGCAGCTCGCCGTTACAATACCGGTCCGGTCGCCATGGGCGGCCATCAGGCTCTTCCGGCCCCGCGGCGTGCGAGGCTTCCGGCCGGCGAGCCAGGGAAGCATCCCACGTGTTCGTCAAGGCTCGCCGCTGCGACGACGACATCCCCCTTCATAAGGAGATACCGTCACTATGGCGAACGCCTGGAATATCGATGCCGCCCGTCACACCTATGCCGTGCCCTACTGGGGTGACGGCTACGTCGACGTCGACGACGCCGGCCACATCGTGATCCGTCCGCATGGCCCCAGCGGCCCCGGCTTTTCCCTTCCTGACATTGTCGAGCGCGCGCGCGCCGAAGGTTTGCGGCTGCCGCTGCTGGTGCGCTTTCCGGACATCCTGGCCAATCGCCTCGCGCGCCTGCAGGGCGCGTTCGCCAAGGCGATCGGCGAATGGAACTATGCCGGTGGCTACACGGCCGTCTATCCGATCAAGGTGAACCAGCAGCGCGGCGTGGTGGCGGAACTCGTCGCAGCCGGCGCGCATGGTTTTGGACTGGAGGCCGGTTCCAAGCCGGAACTGATGGCCGTACTGGCGATGGCGCGGCCGGGTTCGGTCGTGGTCTGCAATGGCTACAAGGATCGCGAATACATCCGCCTTGCGCTGATCGGACGCAAGCTTGGCTTGCGCATCCACATCGTGATCGAAAAGCTGTCCGAGCTTGACCACGTGATCAGCGAATCGAAAGCACTGAATGTCGAACCGCTGCTCGGCGTGCGCGTGCGCCTGGCCTCGATCGGCGCGGGCAAGTGGCAGAACACGGGTGGCGACAAAGGCAAGTTCGGCCTGTCGCCGGCGCAGGTGCTGGAACTGGTGGCGCGCCTCGATCAGGCCGGCCTCAAGCACACGCTGAAACTGCAGCATTTCCACATGGGCTCGCAGATTTCCAACGTGCGCGACATCGCCAATGGCATGCGCGAGGCGACGCGTTATTTCGTCGAACTCACCCGCATGGGCGTGCCGCTGGACATCGTCGACGTCGGTGGCGGCCTGGGTGTGGATTACGAAGGCTCGCGCTCGCGCAGCCACAACTCCATCAACTACTCGATCGAGCAGTACGCCGGGACCATCGTGCAATCGCTGGCCGAAGCGGTGGAAAGCGAAGGCTTGAAGGCGCCGCACATCATCACCGAGGCCGGCCGCGCCATGACGGCGCACCACGCCGTGATGGTGGTGAACGTGAGCGAGGTGGAATCCGTGCCGGTCGGCAGCTTGCCGCCTGCCGACAAGGATGAGCCGGCCGTACTGCGCCACTTGCGCGAAGTGTATGAAGCACTCGACACGCGCCCGCCGCTGGAGTTGTTCCACGAAGCACAGCATCACGTGCATGAGGGACAAACGCTGTACGCGCTTGGCCAGTTGTCGCTGGCGGCACGCGCTCGGCTGGACGAGCTTTACTACGCCATCGCCAATGCGGTGCGCGCGCGCCTGCTGCCGGCGGAGCGCTCGCATCGCCAGGCGCTGGATGAGCTGGAAGAAAAGCTGGTCGACAAATATTTCGTCAATTTCTCCGTGTTCGAGTCGGTGCCGGATGTATGGGCGATCGATCAAATCTTCCCGATTGCACCGATTGCGCGCTTGAACGAGCGTCCGTCGCGCCGTGGCGTGCTGGTCGATCTCACCTGCGATTCGGATGGCCGCATCGACAATTACGTGGATGCCGAGGGCGTGGACGTCAGTCTTCCGCTGCATGCCTTGAACGAAGGCGAAGCGTATCGGCTTGGCATCTTCATGGTGGGCGCGTATCAGGAAACGCTGGGCGACATCCACAACCTGTTCGGCGATACCGACGCCGTGAACGTGCGCGTGGAAGGCGGGAACTATGTGTTTGCACACAAGCGTCGCGGCGATACCACCGATTTGATGCTGGATTACGTCGGCTACGACCTGGAAGCGTTACGCCATAGCTATCGCGAGCGCATTGCTGCAGCAGGCATCCAGGGCGAGCAAGCCGAAAGCCTGTTTGTAACATTGAATGAAGGTTTGACCGGCTATACCTATCTCTCCGAGGGCGTGCGTTAGCGACATCGCTCAGGGATGTTTCGTCAGGCTGTCGAAACATCCCGCGGCGATCCGATGTGCTGCCCCATTTTTTATTCATCCGAAGGAGTGGCACATGGCAAGTCTCGACGGCAAGGTTGCATTGATCACGGGCGCTGCCAGCGGCCTGGGCAAGGCTATCGCCGAGCTTTACGCTAAGAACGGTGCGGCGGTGGCGATCGCCGACATCAATCAGCAGGCTGCGGATGCTGCAGCGGACGAGATCAAGGCGGCCGGCGGCAAGGCCATCGGCATCGCCATGGACGTTACCAACGAAGACGCGGTCAACGCAGGCACCGACAAGACGGTGCAGGCATTCGGCAGCCTGGATGTGCTGATTTCCAACGCGGGTGTGCAGATCATCAATCCGATCGACCAGTTCTCGTTTGCGGACTGGAAGAAGATGCTGGCGATCCATCTCGATGGCGGCTTCCTTACCACCAAGGCCGCGCTGAAATACATGTACAAAGATAATCGTGGCGGCACGGTTATCTACATGGGTTCGGTGCATTCGCACGAAGCCTCGAAGCTGAAGTCCGCTTACGTAACGGCGAAGCATGGCCTGCTGGGCCTGGCACGCACGCTGGCGAAGGAAGGCGCGGCGCATAACGTGCGCTCGCACGTGATCTGCCCTGGCTTCGTGCGCACGCCGCTGGTGGAAAAGCAGATTCCCGAGCAGGCCAAGGAGCTTGGCATCAGCGAAGCGGACGTGATCAAGAACGTGATGCTGAAGGATACGGTGGATGGTGTGTTCACCACCGTCGACGACATTGCGCAGACGGCGCTGTTCCTGGCGGCGTTCCCGAGTGCGGCGCTGACCGGGCAGAGTTTTGTGGTCAGCCATGGTTGGTACATGCAATAACCGAAGCTTTGCGCCCCTCTCCCAAGGGGAGAGGGTCTTTGCAAACAAGAGAGGGAACCGCCGATGAAAATCGCCGACGTCAAAGCCAATGCCTTCGCCATGCCGCTCACCAGCCCCGCCTTTCCCAAGGGGCCGTATCGCTTCGTCAACCGCGAATTCCTGGTCATCACCTACCGCACCGACATGGATGCCTTGCGCGCCGTGGTGCCGGAACCGCTGGAAGTGACCGAACCGCTGGTGAAGTACGAATTCATCCGCATGCCCGATTCCACCGGCTTCGGTGACTACACCGAATCGGGCCAGGTGATACCGGTGAATTTCCGCGGTCAGCACGGCGGTTACGTGCACGCGATGTATCTCAACGATCATCCGCCGATTGCCGGTGGCCGTGAGCTGTGGGGCTTTCCGAAAAAGCTGGCCACACCCGTGCTGGAAACGGAAATCGACACACTGGTCGGCACGCTCGATTACGGCAAGGTGCGCGTGGCCAAGGCAACGATGGGCTTCAAGCATCGTGCGGCGGACGCGGATGCGATCCTCGCGGGTCTGGCGGCGCCGAGCTTCCTGTTGAAGATCATCCCGCACGTCGACGGTACGCCGCGTATTTGCGAACTGGTGCGTTATTACACGACCAACGTCACGCTGAAGGGTGCGTGGGCCGGCCCGGCGTCGTTGGAATTGCACCCGCACGCGCTGGCGCCGGTGGCCGATCTGCCTGTGCTCAAGGTGGAATCGGCGGTGCATTACATCACCGACCTGACGCTCGACCTGGGCACGGTGGTGTACGACTATCTCGCTGAAGCAACCCACACAGGAAAGGCGTATGGACGCGAAGAAGACCTCGTCCAAGGTTGAGGCCGGTCCGCGCCATCCGGCGCAGGGTGCCTACAAAGTCACCGCGCTGGTGTTGCAGGGCGGCGGCGCGCTCGGTGCGTACCAGGCCGGTGTGTACCAGGCGATGGCGGAAGCGGGCCTGCACCCGAACTGGATCGCCGGTATTTCCATCGGTGCCTTGAACGCGGCGATCATCGCGGGCAATGCACCGGAACATCGCGTTGCGCGGCTGACGGAATTCTGGGAAGGCATCTGCAAGTCGGCGATTTGGCCGGGTTCGCCCGGCTATCCGTGGATCGAGGGCATGAGCATGCCGCCGATCGTGCGCGAGGGCGTCAACATGTTCGCCGCGTGGCGCGCGATCATGGAAGGCCAATACGGTTTCTTCCAGCCACGCATGCCGCCGCCGGTGATGCAATGGCATACCGCGCCGACGACCACCAGCTGGTATGACACGGCGCCACTGCGCGCGACGCTCGAACGCCTGGCCGATTTCGATCGCATCAATCATTCCAGTTGCGTGCGTGTATCGGTGGGTGCGGTAAACGTGCGCACCGGCAATTTTGCGTATTTCGACAATCGCCACGACACGCTGCGGCCCGAGCACTTCATGGCCTCCGGCGCATTGCCGCCCGGCTTTCCCGCGGTGGAGATCGATGGCGAGTACTACTGGGATGGCGGGATGGTTTCCAACACGCCGTTGTACAAAGTGCTGACCGAGCGGCCGCATCGCGATGCGTTGATCTTCCAGGTCGATCTATGGAGCGCGGTCGGCGCGTTGCCGCGCGACATGGGCAGCGTGGCCGAGCGTGCCAAGGACATTCAATTTTCCAGCCGTACGCGCCTGGTTACCGAATACATGCACCAGACGCGTGAACAGCAGCGCTTTCTGCACGAGTTGATGGAGTTGATTCCCGAGGACAAGCGCGACACGCCTGCCTACAAACGTGCCGAGCGTTACGCCAACGGCGCGTTGACCAACCTTATCCATCTGATCTACCGCGACAAGCCCTACGAAGGGCACTACAAGGATTACGAGTTCAGCGCGACCACCATGCACGAGCACTGGCAAAGCGGCCTGGCCGACATGCGCCATACGCTGGGCCATCCGCATTGGCTGGAGCCGCCTGCGGCAGAAAATCCTTTCGTGACACACGACGTCCATCGTGGCTGAATACGGGTTTCCCTAGGGGAAACCTTCAACATGATGGAACGGTTCTTCGGCATACGCGCTGCCGAGTCGAGTACGCGCGTGGAAGTGCTGGCCGGCATCACCACGTTCCTCACCTCCATGTACATCATCGTGGTCAACCCCGCGGTGCTGGCGCATGGCGGGGTGCCGTTCTCCGCAGGTGTGACCGCAACGGTGCTGGTGAGCTTCTTCGGCAGTTGCGCGATGGGTTTGTATGCGCGCAATCCGGTGCTGGTGGCGCCGGGCATGGGCATGAATGCGCTGTTCGCCTTCGTGATGGTGCACGGCGGCGGCATGTCCTGGCAGACGGCGCTGGGCTGCGTGTTCTGGTCGGGCGTGATCTTTGCGCTGCTGGCGCTGTTCAACGTGCGCCAGCTGGTGGTGGATGCGATTCCGGAAAACCTGCGGCATGCGGTGTCGTGCGGCATCGGTTTGTTCATCAGCCTGATCGGCCTGGTGAATGCCAAGTTCATCGTGAGCGATCCGGTGACGCTGGTGCATTCGGCCAAGCTCAACCCGGTGTTGCTCACGTTTCTCGCCGGCTTGGCCCTGACTATTTTCCTGGTGGCGCGACGTATCAAGGGTGCATTGATGCTGGGCATCGTGCTGACCACGGTGCTGGCCATTCCGATCGGCCGCTGGTGGGGCGATGGCAGCGCTTATGGCGGCGTAGCGACGCTGGTGAACTGGCAAGGTCTTTTCGCGACGCCGGATTTTTCCGCCATCGGCCAACTCGATCTGATCGGTTCGCTGAAGCTGGCGTATTGGCCTTTCATCTTCGTGATGCTGTTCACCTCGTTCTTCGATGCCCTTTCCACCTTCATGGCGGTATCGGATGCGGGCAATCTGCTGGATGAGAACGGTGATCCGCGCAACATTCGCCAATCGATGCGCGTGGATGCATTCTCCGCCTTGGTGTCGGCGCCGCTGGGAACAAGTCCGGCTAACGCATTCATCGAATCGGCGGCAGGTATTTCGCAAGGCGGTCGCACCGGCCTGGTGGCGGTGGTCGCGGGTTTGTGTTTCCTGCCATTCCTGTTGCTGTCGCCGCTGCTTTCATTGGTGCCTGCCATCGCCACGGCACCGGCGCTGATTCTGGTTGGCGTGTTCATGATCGAGGCGATCACGCGCATCGAGTGGCAACGGTTCGACGAAGCGGTACCGGCCTTCGTGGCGATCCTGCTGATTCCGTTGACGTATTCGATCACTGACGGCGTGGCTTATGGCTTTCTTTCCTATGTACTGGTCAAGCTCGCTAACGGCAAGGCACGCGAGGTGAAGCCCGCGATGTGGGTAATTGCTGCGTTGGCGATAGTGCTACTGGCGCATCTCTGAGCATGTATTTGGTGATGGCGTGTTGCGTTCTTCATACTTGGCGGCATGCATGCCTTTTTGCATGCAACCGATCGACCTCCAGCAAGGATCACGTATGACTCTCAAGGCAGCATTCATCGGCCTCGGCGCCATGGGCGAACCGATGGCCGGGCATTTGAAGCAGCACGGCCTGTTGCAGGCGGTAGCCAACCGCACGCATGCCAAGGCTGAAACTCTTGCGCGTAAGTTGGGGGTCGCCGCGCCGGCGCTGGAAGAACTGGCCGCACAGTGCGACGTCATCGCACTATGCGTGACTGCCGATGCCGATGTGTTGAATACCGTGGATGCGCTCGCGCCCCACGTAAAACCCGGCACGATCGTGATCGATCACTCCACGGTCGCGCCAGATACCGCCAAGCAGGCGGCGGCGCGTCTTGCCGCAGTACAGGCGCACTTGCTGGATGCCCCGGTTTCCGGCGGCGTGGAAGGCGCGAAGAACGGCAAGCTGTCGATCATGGTGGGTGGCGACGCCGCTGTGCTCGAACGTGCGCGGCCAGTGTTGGAAGCGTACGCCCTGCGCATCACCCATCTGGGCGACGTTGGCGCAGGGCAGGCGACCAAGGCCATCAACCAGGTGCTGGTGGCGGGCATCGCGCAGGCGGTTTGCGAAGGGCTGGCATTGGGCGAGGCGCTGGGACTGGATCCGGAGCGGTTGATTCCCACGCTCGGTGCTGGCGCTGCCGGCAACTGGTTCCTGGAGAAACGCGGCGCGACGATGTTGAACAATCAGTTCAGCGTGGGCTTCAAGCTCGCGTTGCTGCACAAGGACCTGGGTATTGTGCGTGGGATTGCCGAGAAGGCGGGTACGTCGCGCGTGGTGATCGAGCAATCGCTGGCCGATTATGCCGAGCTGATGCAGCAGGGGCATGGTGATGATGATATTTCGGGCTTGATCCGCCTGAAGCGGCAGCATTCTTGAGATGCCTCGACAACATCGGAATCCATGGGGTTACGGTTAGGTCGGTGATATCGATAAATGACAAGGGCGCCAATGGGCGCCCTTGTTCGCAACGCATGTGATTGCGCATCAGCCGCCAGCCTTCAAGGCAATCGCCGAAATGCCCGCTGCCGACAAGCGCTGCTTCGCCGCTTCCAGATCGGTTGCCGAGTGGAACGGACCCAGGCGCACGCGGTGGTAAGTCTGCCCGCCGACGTTCACCGACTGCACGTTGGCGACAAAACCCTGCAGCGCAAGCTTGGCCTTCAGCGTTTCTGCTTCAGCGGCGTTCGGGAACGCGCCCACCTGCAGCAGATAACCGCTGGGGCCGTTCGACGGCGGTGGTGCAACTGCCGAAGCAGGTGCGGCGGTAATGTTCTGCGTGACGGCCGGCGGTGCGTTAGCTGGCAACTTGGGTGCTGCCGCTGCGGCCGCTGCGGCTTGAGCCTGTTGCTGCTGTTGTTGCTGCTTCTGCTGGGCCTGCTGCTCGGCCTTGGCTTGCGCGCTGATTTCCGAATCCGGAATGCGCACTTCCTTTTCCGACAGCACCGAATAGAAGTCGTACTGCGGCTTCTTCGGCGCGGTATTGCTGGCTGCCGGGGTCAGGCCTTCATCGCTGCCGGGTTGCGCGGTGGCTTGCGGATTGGGTTGCGGGCCCTTGGGCGTCATCGGCACCAGCGAATGGCGCATCAGCACCACCACGACCAGGCCGCCGATCAAGATGCCGACCAGGATGCCGGCCCAGGCCGGGAACCCGCCGCTGCTGTTGCGCACGGCCTGGCGGCCTTTGCCCTTGCGTGTTGCCATTTACATCTTCTCCGGGGCGCTGAGACCCAGTAAATCCAGACCGTTGCGTATCACCTGGCGGGTGGCGACGGCGAGGGTAATGCGCGTGTTGCGCAGCTCGGCGTCGTCCACGATCCACTTGTGCTCGTGATAGTAGCTGTGAAGCGCGCCGGCGAGTTCGCGCAGGTATTGCGCGATCAGGTGCGGTTCCAGATTGTTGGCCGCCGCTTCCACCACTTCCGGGTAGCGCGACAGTTCGGTCAGCAGGATCTGTTCGTGTTCGGTATCCAGCCGCGCCATGCTGGCGATGCCAGCCTGGGTGTCAACGGGCGGCAGGCCGCGTTCGGCCAGCTCTTCCAGCACGCGGCAGACGCGGGCGTGGGCGTATTGGATGTAGTAGACCGGGTTGTCGTTGCTTTGCGAGCGGGCGAGGTCGATGTCGAAGACCAGCTGCGAGTCGCCCTTGCGCGCGATCAGGAAGTAGCGCGTGGCGTCGCGGCCGGTTTCGTCGATCAGGTCGCGCAAGGTGACGTAGCTGCCGGCGCGCTTGGAGATCTTCACTTCCTCGCCGCCGCGCATCACCGTCACCATCTGGTGCAGCACGTATTCCGGCCAGCCCTTGGGGATGCCGCAATCCAGCGCCTGCAAGCCGGCGCGCACGCGGGCGAGGCTGCCGTGGTGATCCGAGCCCAGTTCGGTGATCGCGCGCTCATAACCGCGCAGCCATTTGCTGCGGTGATACGCCACGTCCGGCAAGAAGTAGGTGTAGGTGCCATCGGATTTGCGCATCACGCGGTCTTTGTCGTCACCGAAATCGGTGGTGCGCAGCCATAGCGCGCCGCCTTCTTCATAGGTGTGGCCGTGGGCGATGAGTTCGCGCACGGTTTCTTCCACCTTGCCGTCGGTGTAGAGCGAGGACTCCAGGAAATACACGTCGAAGCCGACGCCGAAGGCTTGCAGGTCCAGATCCTGCTCACGGCGCAGCGACGCCACGGCGAAGTGGCGAATGGCTTCGAGATCGTCGGGGCTTTTGGCGCCGGTCACGGCATGCCCGTCGGCGATGACGGTTTCGCCGCTGAGATAAGCACGCGCCACGTCGGCGATGTAGTCACCGCGATAACCGTCTTCCGGCCAACCCGGATCGCCCGGCGCGATGCCGCGCGCACGCGCCTGCACGGAGATCGCCAGGTTCTGGATCTGCACGCCGGCGTCGTTGTAGTAGAACTCGCGCTTGACGTTCCAGCCGGTGGCTTGGAGCAATCGGCTCAAGCAATCGCCGATCGCGGCGGCGCGGCCATGGCCCACGTGCAAGGGCCCGGTCGGATTGGCCGATACGAACTCCACGCCCACCGTGTGCCCCGCGCCGTTCTGGTTGCGCCCGTAACCGGGGCCTTCCGAAAGAACGCGGCCCGCTTCGGCGTAGTAAGCCGAAGACGCCAGGAAGAAGTTGATGAAGCCCGGCCCTGCGATTTCCAGCTTGCCGACCAGTGCATTGGCGGGCAGGGCGGCGACCAGCTTCTCCGCCAGCTCGCGCGGCTTGGCCCGGGCCGGCTTGGCCAGCAGCATGGCGGCATTGGTGGCGAAGTCGCCGTGTTCGCGGCTGCGGGCTCGCTCGATCACGAAGGTGGGCAGGTCAAGGTCGGCGGGCAGGACGCCATCGCCTTGCAGGGTCCGGATCGCCGTGAGGACCAGTTCGCGCAGCGCTTCTTTCACAGGGAGGGATCGTTCGGGAATGGAACCGCGCATCGTAACAGACCATCGCAGCGGGGCTCGCCTTGGCGTCGGAGGATGTCAGCCAGGCTGTCGAGAGGCTGCTGCAGTGCAGTGGATCAGGCTGTGGATAAGTCTGTGGGGAAAGTGAAGGTGCCGTGGCGGACATTGCATGAAAGACCGGCGGAAACCGCTTTGTCATGCAAATTATCTATACAAAACAAAGTGCTAAAATGTGAACTTGATGTGCTTTTCAGTGATATGGGTCTAAGTAGGCCTTTTGGCGTTGTGTGCATAAGTCTTGCCAAAGGCTGCCGGACAGGCGCCCGACAGACAGGATTTCATTCGGGTAGCCCGCGATGTCATATCGCCGTCATGACGCGACGCGACAATACCTGGGTATCTCCGGCGTCTCCCCCGTCGGTCCGATACGGGACTGCCGCATTCCCATACCCTCCCCTCATGCGGCTCCGGCGCGATCCTCCCCGGTCGCGCCGTTTTTTTGCTTCGTTCAGAGCAGGCCGCGAGCGGCCATCGACACCGGCTCGGCGTGGCCGATCACCATGTGATCCAGCACGCGCACCCCGATCAGCCGCAATGCCTGGCCTAGCTCACGAGTGATGAACTGGTCGGCGGCGCTCGGTTCGGCCACGCCGCTGGGATGGTTGTGCGCAAAGATCACGGCAGCCGCGTTGTGCTTCAGGCAGGCGCGCACTACTTCGCGAGGATGCACGCTGGCTCCATCCACCGTGCCGCGAAACAATTCCTCAAAGGCGAGCACGCGATGGCGGTTGTCGAGGAACAAGCAAGCAAATACTTCGTAGGGGAGATGCCGCAGCCGGGCGCTCAGGTAATCGCCGCTGTCACGCGGATTGCGCAGCGAAGGCTGCTCGGCGAGCTGTTCGGCCAGGCTGCGGCGTGCCAATTCCAGGGCGGCGGCGATCCGTGCGCGCTTGGCGGGGCCGAGCCCTGGCACGCGCAAGTCTTCATCCTGGCGGCCGAGCAGCGCATTCAGGCCGCCGGCCTGCATCAGCAATTCGCGGCCGAGTGCGATGGCGTCCTTGCCGCGCACGCCGCTGCCTAGCAGCACGGCGAGCAGTTCCGCATCGGACAGCGCAGCGCTGCCGTGCGCCAATAGTTTTTCGCGAGGTCGTTCGGTTTCGGGCCAGTGTCGGATGCTCATGTGACCAGCATCCCGTTCAAGAGGCTCTCCGGACAGCAGTTGGCCCATGTGAATCCGGTAAGCTAGCCGTCTATTTGGACGTCGGGCCCCTCTTACACCATGAGTCTTGCTGAGCGCCGCATCGTGCTGGGAGTGTCGGGCGGCATTGCTGCCTACAAGTCCTGCGAGCTGGTTCGCCGCATGCGCGACCTCGGCGCGCACGTGCGCGTGGTGATGACTGAAAACGCGACGCGCTTCGTCACCCCCACCACCTTTCAGGCGCTGTCCGGCGAGCCGGTGCGCGTAAGCCTGTGGGATGAATCGGCGGAAGCGGCGATGGGCCATATCGAGCTGGCGCGCTGGGCCGAACGGGTGCTGATCGCACCGGCCAGCGCGGACCTGATCGCCCGGCTGGCGCACGGCCATGCCGACGACCTGCTGACCACGCTGTGCCTGGCGACGGCGGCACCGGTGTATGTCGCGCCGGCGATGAACCAGCAGATGTGGGCGCATGCCGCCGTGCAGGCCAACGTGGCGACCTTGCGCGCACGCGGCGTGCATGTCCTCGGGCCGGCTGCCGGCGATCAGGCCTGCGGCGAGATCGGTTCGGGCCGCATGCTGGAACCACATGAATTGCGTGCGGCGATGGTCGCTTCCTTCGCCGAGCAGGTATTGCGCGGCAAGCGTGTCGTGGTCAGTGCGGGACCTACTTACGAAGATATCGATCCGGTGCGCTTCATCGGCAATCGCAGCTCGGGCCGCATGGGATTTGCCGTCGCCGGGGCGGCAGCACGGGCCGGTGCGCAAGTAACGCTGGTGGCGGGGCCGGTCAGCCTGGCGACGCCGTTTGGTGTTGCCAAGCGCATCGACGTTCGCAGCGCGGCGCAGATGCATGCCGCCGTGACGGCAGCAGCGCAGGATGCGGATATCTACATCGGTTCGGCAGCCGTCGGCGATTACCGCCCCAACAGCGTGGCCGAGCACAAGCTGAAAAAACACGATCGCGCCGATCTCACGCTGCAACTGGCGGAAAATCCGGACATCCTCGCCAGCCTTTCGGCCAGGCAGCCGCATCCGTTCCTGGTGGGCTTTGCCGCCGAAACGCAGAAGGTGGAAACCTATGCACGCGACAAACTGCAACGCAAAGGCCTGGACATGATCGCCGCCAACCAGGTCGGCGAAGGCCTCGGCTTCGAAACGGCGGACAACGCCATCACCCTGTACTGGGCCGATGGTTCGCTGGAATTGCCGCGCACCGACAAGGCCGCACTCGCGCGCCAGCTGATCGAATGCATCGCCAGCCGCTACCAGGCGGTGCGTGGATGATCGATATCGACGTGAAGATCCTCGACCCGCGCCTGGGCGACAGCATTCCGCTGCCGCAAGCGGCCACGCTCGGCAGCGCCGGCATGGATTTGCGCGCTGCGCTGCAGGAGCCATTGACCTTGGCACCCGGCGAAAGCGCCTTGGTACCCAGCGGCATGGCGATCCACATCGGCGATCCGGGCTGGTGCGCGCTGATCGTGCCGCGCTCGGGGCTCGGCCATAAACATGGACTGGTGATGGGCAACCTGGTCGGCGTGATCGACGCCGACTACCAGGGGCCATTGATGATCTCTTGCTGGAACCGCGGCACGCAGCCGTACACCATTGCGGTGGGCGAGCGCGTCGCACAATTGCTGCTGGTGCCTGTGGGGCAGGCCCGGCTGCGTGTCGTCGAGGAGTTCGTGCCTACCGAGCGGGGCGAGGGCGGATTCGGTTCAACCGGGAAGCATTGATCAACGGGGTTTACGGGGCATGGCGATGAGCAGCGCACGAGCGCGTTTGCCGGGTGTGCAGTGGGGGCGATTGCTGATGCTGGCGGGCGGTACCTTGCTGCTCGCGTTGGCGGTGTTCTGCGCGTGGCAGACCTGGTTGATCGCCGATCAGGGCAGTGCCGTGGCGCGCGTGCATGCCGCGCAGGATCGGGCGGTGCAGGCATTGAACGAAGAAATCGCCAAGCAGCGCGACACGATGAACCAGGCGGTGGCGGGTCTTGATCTCACGGGCCTGCCGGGCAGCGCGCAGCAGGTCGCGGCGGCATTGAAGCAACGCCTGCCGCAAGCCTTGAACATCGAGGTGTACAGCGCCGGCCTGGACGAAGTGCTGCACGCCAACTACCGCGAGTTCGGCTATGCCAAGGCCGCGCAGCTGATGTCCGCGCCGGATGCCGAAGGCACGCCGCCGATGGAGGCCACGCTCAAGGGCTTGGGCGACCGCCGCCTGACCGTGGTGGAACCGCTGGGACCATCGCAGAAGTCGCTGGCCTGGGCGTGGATCGAACTGCCGTTTACCCCCGTTGCTGATCGTTTTGACAAGGTACCGGTCAGCGACGGGCGCCTGGAATTGCATCAAAGCACCGATCGCGGCGAAAACCTGCAGTTGATGGCGCACGGCCGGCGGGATTCCGACGACATCGAACCCACCGGCAAGCCCATTGAGGGCAGCACGTTCAACGTCGTGGCCGTGTTGCCGGGTGCCTACATCGTGCTGCCGCCGTCCTGGCCGTTCGCGGCCATGCTCACGCTGGCAGGCCTGATTGGCGGCATCGCTTTATTCTGGTTGTTTGTGCGCGTGGGCAAGCCTGCGCGCGCGCCT
The DNA here is from genome assembly GCF_036746095.1 of Dyella sp. NCBI lineage: Bacteria > Pseudomonadati > Pseudomonadota > Gammaproteobacteria > Lysobacterales > Rhodanobacteraceae > Dyella > Dyella sp. The sequence goes on along the minus strand of NZ_DAIOEU010000067.1, from coordinate 9,754 downwards.
GTCGAGGAACCCACGTTGTCCGATGTCGTAGAAGCCCAGCCGTTCCAGCCCGAACCGGTCAAATCCGCACCTGTCGCGACCAAGCCCGCACCAGTCCCCGTTCCAGTAGACGTCAAGGTGGATCCGGCGATCTTCCGCGCCTACGACGTGCGCGGCGTGGTGGGCAAGAGCCTCACGCCCGCGGTGGCCAAGCTGCTTGGCCAGTCGATCGGCACGGTGATGCGCGAAAAAGGCCTGCGCGACATCGTGGTGGGCCGCGATGGCCGCCTTTCGGGTCCCGAACTGGCCGGTGCCTTGGCGGATGGCTTGCGCCTCGCCGGTATCGACGTGATCGACGTCGGCTCAGTGCCGACGCCAGTCGTGTATTACGCCACTTATCGGTACAACACCGGCTGCGGCGTGGCCGTTACCGGTAGCCACAACCCGCCCGACTACAACGGCTTCAAGATCGTCGTCGGGGGCGAGACGCTGTCGGAAGGCGCGATCCAGGATCTCTATCAACGCATCGTCAGCGGCGCACTCCAATCCGATGGCGGCGGCAGCCTGCGCCTGGTCGACGTGCTGCCCGACTACGTCGAGCGGATTACCTCCGACGTGCAGACCGAGCGCGCGCTCAAGATCGTGGTCGATTGCGGCAATGGCATTCCTGGCGCGGTGGCGCCGCAGGTGCTGGAAGGCATCGGTTGCGAGGTGATTCCACTGTATTGCGACGTCGATGGCAACTTCCCCAACCATCATCCGGACCCCTCCGATCCGCACAACCTGGAAGACCTGATTCTTTCGGTGAAGCAGACCGGCGCGGATTTCGGCCTCGCCTTCGACGGCGATGGCGATCGGCTTGGCGTGGTCACGCGCAACGGCGAGATCATCTTCCCTGATCGCACACTGATGCTGTTCGCGCGCGACGTACTGTCACGCCAGCCGGGCGCCACGATCATCTACGACGTGAAATGCACCGGTCACCTCAAGGGCCAGATTCTCGATGCCGGCGGCAGTCCGCTGATGTGGCGCACCGGCCATTCGCTGATCAAGGCCAAGATGCGCGAAACCGGCGCGGAACTGGCCGGCGAGATGAGCGGGCATTTCTTCTTTCAGGAGCGCTGGTACGGCTTTGACGACGGTATCTACGCCGCGGCACGCCTGCTGGAAATCCTGGCGGGCGACCTGGAGGGCCGTACGCCGGAAGAGATTTTTGCGACCTGCCCGAAGGGCGTGTCCACGCCGGAACTCAAGGTGGAAATGGCCGAAGGTGAGCATTACCGCTTCATCGAGAAATTCCGCGAGCAGGCCCATTTCGGCGAGGCCACGCTGGTCACCATCGATGGCGTGCGCGCGGATTGGCCCGATGGCTGGGGTCTGGTGCGGCCTTCCAACACCACGCCGATCCTGGTGCTGCGTTTCGACGCGGACAGCGAGCAGGCGCTCAAGCGCATCCAGGACATCTTCCGTATGCAGTTGCTGGCGGTGGATGCGTCGCTGAAGCTGCCGTTCTAGGGTCTGCAGGTTGGGGCGTATGCCCCAACCCCCGTAGTCAGCGCCGCTTCAATATCCGCGGTCGGCCTTTTCTGCGGCCTTCAATTCGCGAAAATGCTGCAGCTCTTGAGCCTGCTGCTGCTCCGTTGCCGCGCGGGTGGCCTTCTCGCGTTCGAGCAAGGCGCGCTCATTCGCCACCACGTTGCGCTGCGTTGTGATCTGGTCGGTCAGGAATTTCGGCACCGGCTTTTTCTGGCGCTCTTCATCGGCGGCGCGGTTGAGCAGGTCGGTAAGTGCAGCGTCCTGGCTGTGCAGGTTCAGCCGCGTGGTACTCATTTCTTCGTCGAGGTGATCCAGGATCTGCTGGTGCTGGGTTTTCAGCGCCGCCTCGTCGGGGTAGGTGTTGAGAAGCAGCGTGTCGTTGGTCTTCTGCTCCTCGATGGCGCGCTGCTTCGCCGCCGCCTCCGCCGCCTGCTTTTCCGCCACGGCGCGTTCGGCCGGCGACAATTGCTTGCGGACGTGCTCCATCACCATGCCGTTGCTGCTGATGACGTCATAGCCGTACTTGATGGCATCTACTGTCAGGCTGTCGCTGTAATGCGGCAGGCCGCTGCCATCCACCCAGCGGTAATGCATCCCGCCAGGGGTGGCCTGTTGAGCCGCCGCCGCCCCGGCCAGGCCGAGCGACACAATGATGGTTGCGCTGAGCGCGAGTCGACGCATGATTCCCCTCCTCGTCACCCCCAGTATAGTCATCGCGTTTGACACGCTCGATGTCAAAAGTGCGCCAACGTGACTGGGGTCACTGCGCTGCTCAGGACATCTCAGCCGCTTACGCCATAACGCTCGCGATAGGCCAGCATACGCTGGTGTTCCGCGGCCAGCTCGGCGCGCTCGCCGGCATAGGCCAGCACGTCGCTGAAGCTGGTGATCGCAACCACCGGGATGCCGTAGTCGCGCTGCACCTCCTGCGCGGCGGACAGGTCGCCCTGGCCGCGTTCCTGGCGGTCCAGCGCAATCAGCACGCCGGCGGGCTCGGCGCCTTGCGCGCGGATCAGGCTGAGGGACTCGCGCACGGCGGTGCCGGCGGTCATCACGTCATCCACGATCAGTACCCGGCCCTTGAGTGGTGCCCCGACCAGCACGCCGCCTTCGCCATGGTCCTTGGCCTCCTTGCGGTTGTACGCCCACGGCAGGTCGCGGCCCTGCTGGTCGGCCAGCGCGATGGCCGTGGCGGCGGCGAGCGGAATGCCTTTGTAGGCAGGGCCGAACAGCATGTCGACGTGCAGCCCCGAGTTCACCACCGTGGCGGCATAGGCACGCCCGAGGCGGGCCAGCGCCGCGCCGGAATCGACACGGCCCATGTTGAAGAAGTAGGGACTGATGCGTCCGGACTTGAGCGTGAATTCGCCGAAGCGCAGTACGTCGCGTTGCAGGGTGAGTTCGATGAAGTCGCGCTGGTAATCGTGCATGGCAATTGAGGAGGCGAGGGCAAGGTGCGCCATGGTAGCGCGTCCCTCGCTTTGCGCTCGATTGCTATCATGCCCCGTCCCCACGAGGAACACGTATGCGCATCATCAGCCTGAATGCCAATGGCATCCGTTCGGCCGCGACCAAGGGCGTCTTCGATTGGCTGCGCAAGCAGCGCGCCGACGTCGTCTGCCTGCAGGAAACCAAGTCGCAGGAGGATCAGCTGGTCGATCCGATGTTTCGTCCGGATGGACATCATTGTTTCTATCGCGATGCCAGCAGCAAGAAGGGCTACAGCGGCGTGGCCATCTACGCTAGGCAGGAGCCGGACAAGGTCATTACCGAACTGGGCTGGGATGAGTTCGACAACGAAGGCCGCTACATCGAGGCGCGTTTCGGCAAACTCAGCGTGGTATCGCTGTACGTGCCCTCCGGTTCTTCCGGCGAAGAGCGCCAGCAGTTCAAGTTCAAGGCCATGGACCGGCTCTCGCCGATTTTCGATAAATGGCTCAAGAGCGGACGCGATTACGTGCTTTGCGGCGACTGGAACATCGTGCGCAGCGAGTTGGACATCAAGAACTGGAAATCCAACCAGAAGAATTCAGGCTGTCTGCCGGAAGAGCGCGATTGGCTCAACCACCTGATCGACACGCGCGGCTGGGTGGATAGCTTCCGCGCGATCAAGTCGGAGGCGGTGGAATACACCTGGTGGTCCAACCGAGGGCGTGCGCGCGAGAACAATGTTGGATGGCGCATCGACTATCAAATCGTGACGCCTTCGCTGCAGAAGCGCTTGAAGCAGTGCTCGGTCTATCGCGACGAACGCTTCTCCGACCACGCGCCCTACACGGTCGACTATGCCGACTGACGGCGGCACGGCAGTCGCGCGTAAGTCGTCCATCTGGCAGGCGTTTTCGCAGCCCTCAGCATGGACGATGTGCCTGTTGGGGTTTTCCTCGGGCCTGCCGTTTTTGCTGGTGTCCTACACGTTGTCGTTCTGGCTGAAGCAGAACGGCATCCTGCTGAAGGACATCACGATGATTGCCAGTGCCGGCATGACCTACGCGTTCAAGTTCCTTTGGGCGCCCTTGCTCGATCACTGGCGCTTACCGCTGTTCACGCGCCTGGGGCAGCGGCGTGGATGGCTGCTGCTGGCGCAGTTGGGTGTACTTGTCGGCTTGCTGATCATGGCCGCGCTGACGCCGCATCGACTGGCACTGTTTGTCGCGGCGACCTTGTTCGTGGCCTTTATGGGGGCCACGCAGGATATTACGATCGACGCTTATCGCATCGAAATCGCGCCGCCTTCGGCACAAGGCGCGTTGGTTGCCACGTATTCGCTGGGTTACCGATTAGGGTTGCTGGTTTCCGGCGCGTTTGCGCTGATCCTGTCCGATCACATCGGCTGGGCGCCCATCTATGGGTTGATGGCTGTGACGATGGCGATCCCGATCATCGTCACCCTGGGCATGCGCGAGCCGGATGTGTTGCGTTTGTCGCCTTCGTCATGGCGCGAGGCGATGCGCGAAGGCGTGATCGATCCGTTCACCGACTTCTTCCGGCGCTATCACTGGGCGATCGCGCTGCTGACCTTGCTGTTCATCCTGCTGTTCAAGATACCGGAGCAGGCGATCATCGGCGGTGTGATGGGGCCGTTCTACCGCGACATGGGTTTCAGCAACACCGAAATTGGCGCGGTCACCAAGATCTACGGCATCTGGATCGCCATTGTCGGCGCGTTTGCCGGCGGTGTGGCGGTGGCACGCTGGGGGGCCTGGCGCAGCCTGGGCGTGTGCATTGTGCTGGGGGCCGTCAGCAACCTGCTTTACCTGTTGCTGATCGCACACCAGGGACATCTGACCATGCTGACGCTGGCGATCTCGGGGCAGAATTTTTTTGAAGGCATGCTGGGGCCGCCCACCGTGGCTTTCCTTTCCCTGCTGGTGAATCGCCAGCATACGGCGACGCAATACGCGCTGCTGAGCTCCTTGGTGAACCTGCCAGGCAAAGTGCTTGGCTTTTTTGCAGGTGGCATCGTGGCCGCGTCCGGGTACGGCGGCTACTTCATCATTACGGTGTGTTCCGTGGTGCCGGCCATGCTGCTTTTCGCGGGTTTGTGGCGGTGGCTCGACCCCATCGCGTCTCGCGCCGAATAGAGAGCTGAAAGCGTTCACACCCTCACTGCGAACTGATCCACGATTCGCGCGACTGGCAATTGTCAGCAGCGGTGTAGTTGGCGACGATCCGCATACAGGGCTGTGTGTGGCAACGGAGCAACCGTCCTATGCCGGATTTGATGATTCGTCACATCGACCGCTTGATGGCAGAGCGTATCAAGCTGCTGGCCAAGACACGCCAGTGGTCGATCAATGATGTGGTGCTGCAGGCACTGCGTCAGGGTTTGGGGGTGTCGGAAGGCAATCTGCTTGCCGAGACGGCGCTGGACCCGAACGATCTTTCCTTTGCAGGAAACTGGAATGCCAATGAACGCGCGGCCTTCCAGGAGGCGATGCAGGCGCTCGCCATGGCGCGCCCCGAGCAGCTTGCAACGAGTTATCAGGGCAGCGAATTGCTGGAATGATCAGCGCGTGCTGCGCGGCGCCAGGTGGATGGCGCCCAGTACGCGTGGACCACGTGCGCCGGTCACGGCAGGCAGGTTGCCCGGCAGGCCCAGTAGCCGTTGCCGCGCAAGCCACGCGAACGCGGCGGCTTCCAGGTAATCCGGATCAACGCCGTAATCGGCCGTGCTCCCCAATACGCGCGGCTGCAGGAGCTCGCGCAGGCGTTGTACCAGCACACGGTTGTGCACGCCGCCGCCACAGATCAGCACATCCTCGGCATCGCTTGCATGCGCATCGATCGCAGCGACGATGCTGCGCACCGTGAGCTTCAGCAAGGTTGCCTGCACGTCCGCGGGTGAGGCCGTTGCCGCGTGCAGGCGTGCATCCAGCCAGCCGAGGTGAAAATGTTCGCGCCCGGTGCTCTTGGGTGGGGGCAATGCGAAATAGGGATCGTCCAGCAGTGTGGCGAGCAGACTTTCGTCAACTCGACCGCTGGCAGCAAAAGCGCCGTCCCGGTCGAATGCCTCACCACGATGGCGCAGACACCAGGCATCCATCAGGCCGTTGGCTGGCCCCGTATCAAACCCAAACACGCGTCCATCAGCCGCCAGCACGGTGATGTTGGCGATGCCGCCGAGATTAAGTACAACGCGGGTGCGACCGGGCGCATTGAGCAGCATCGCATGGACTGCCGGAAGCAATGGTGCGCCCTGGCCGCCGGCGGCAACGTCCGCGCTGCGAAAATCCGCTACCACGTCGATGCCGCAGCGTTCGGCTATCACGCTGGCGTTGCCGATCTGCAAGGTGAAAGGGTGCTCGCCGGAAGGACGGTGCCGGACCGTTTGCCCATGCGATCCCACGGCATGCACCGATGATGCGGACGTTCCACTTTGCACCAGCAGTGCATCGACAGCATCGGCGAACGTCTGGCCGACGGCGGCATCCAGGCGACCAAATGCGTCGAGGTCGAGTGTGGTTTCATCCTGCGCCACACGCAGGACCTGCGTGCGCAGGGCGTCCGGCCATGCGTGCGTCAGAGCATGTAGCAGCTGCGGCTTGTCATGTTCGAAGCGCACCAGCGCGGCATCGATCCCGTCTGCGCTGGTGCCCGAAATCAGCCCGACATAGAGCCGGGCTGCGTCATCCATTGGTTCAGTCATCACTACGCTTGGCGGATTGGGCGCGCGCGAGCTTGTAGTTATTGTCGATCTCGGTCAGGCGCGCCAGCATCGGCTTTACGACTGAGCTCTTGAACTGCGCCAGTTGCGCGCCAGGCAAGGGTTCGGGCTTCGGCAGCGTGACGGTTTGCGGGTTGCGCTGCGTGCCGTCGACACGGAATTCGTAGTGCAGGTGCGGGCCGGTGGCCAGGCCAGTCATGCCCACGTAGCCGATCACGTCACCCTGGCGCACATGCTGACCGACGCGCTCCTTGGCAAACCGCGACATATGGCCGTACGCCGTGCTGATGTGCGAGTTATGTTGAATGATCACGAAGTTGCCGTAGCCGTTCATCCAACCACGGAACTTGATGACGCCATCGCCGGCCGCATGGATCGGCGTGCCGGTCGGTGCGGCGTAATCCACACCTTTATGCGCGCGCATCAAGCCCAGGATCGGGTGCATGCGTGCTGCGCTGAAGGGGGAGGAGATGCGGGTGAAATCGACCGGAATGCGCAGGAACGATTTCTGTAGCGGACGGCCATCTTCACTGAACCAGCCGATGCTGCCATCCGCGCGCTTGAAACGATAAGCGGTGTAACGCTCGCCTTGGTTGATGAACTCGGCCGCGACGATGTCGCCTTCGCGCAGGTAAGCGCCGTCGCGATAGACCGTGTCGTAGATCACCGTGAAGCTGTCGCCCACGCGCAGGTCTTGCACGAAATCGATGTCGTATTTGAAGAGATCGGCGAGCTTGATCACCATCGCGTTCGAAAGGCCGGCTTTATTGGCGGCGGCGAACAGCGAGTCATCGATTACGCCGTGCGCGATCTGCTCACGCGTTTCCACTGCGCGTGCAACGGTCTGCATGCTCGGTGTGGCGCCATCGAGGCGAATGATCGCTTGCGTGGATTCGTCCTTGTCGAAGCGGATGCCTTCAAGATGGCTGTGGCTGCCGATCAGAAAACTGAATTCTTGTCCGGGACGGATGTTGTGCAGCGCTGTCTTTGCATCGCCGGCGCTGTCCACCACGCGCTGCAGGTCCGAGAAGCTCAGGCCTTGGCTCTGAAAAATATCTGCCAGCGTTTCACCCGGACGTACTTGCACTGTGCGCCAGTCTTCCACGGCAGGCGCTTTTTGCGCAGGGGCTATCACCTTTGGCAAGGCGAGCGGCATCAGCGTGTGCTCGATTGGCTGCGCAGCGGCCGGCTTCATTGCCGTTGCCCATGCAGGAATCAAAAAGCCGGAAAGCACGGTGATCAGCAGCGCCGTGGCCGCGAGCATCCACCGTTCGCGGTGCCAATGAATCGGAGGCTGTTCTCCCCCAGGCTGGCGATTGAACGACCAGTGGGCGCAGCGTTGATAGAAGTGGGAGTGGCGGCGTTGGGCCTTGCGGCGAATGGCCAGTTTGCGTGCGATGCGCGGATCTTGTTTGCTTTGTGCCATCGCTAGTAAGCCTTATTCTTCTTATTCATCTTCACGACCGCACCCCCTGCGGTTACAAAGTATCAATCAGCGCGTACCATAACGGCCTTGTGCAAAGGGCGTCAATGCCTTTCGCATCAAGGGTTTGCGTGAACTTCGCGGTTAACGCACAATTAACGTGATTGACGACAGCCATCACCTTTTTGACTGCCTAGGCATTTACTTCGAACGAGGACTTCATGAACGAGCTTGAGCAGGCGCTGGCCACCATCGCGCGCGGCGCCGACGAAATCATCAAGCAGGAAGAGCTGGCCGAACGCCTCAAGCTCGAGCGTCCGCTGCGCATCAAGGCCGGCTTCGACCCTACCGCGCCGGACCTGCACCTTGGTCATACCGTGCTGCTCAACAAGATGCGTCAGTTTCAGGATCTCGGGCATACCGTGATTTTCCTGATTGGTGACTTCACCGGCATGATCGGTGATCCCACCGGCAAGAACGTCACGCGCAAGCCGCTCACGCGCGAGGATGTGCTGGCCAACGCCGAGACTTATGCCGAACAGGTCTACAAGGTGCTGGACCGGGACAAGACCGAGCTGCGCTTCAACTCCGAATGGTTCGGCAAGATGACGGCGGCCGACATGATCAAGCTGGCTGCACAACACACGGTTGCGCGCATGCTTGAACGCGACGATTTCGCCAAGCGCTATGCCGCGCAGCAATCCATCGCCATTCACGAATTCCTGTATCCGCTGGTGCAGGGCTACGACTCGGTTGCACTGAAGTGCGACGTGGAGCTGGGCGGCACCGATCAGAAATTCAATCTGCTGATGGGGCGAGGGTTGCAGGAACATCACGGGCAGCCGCCCCAGATCGTCCTTACGATGCCGTTGCTCGAGGGGCTGGATGGCATCAACAAGATGTCCAAGTCGCTGGGCAACTACATCGGCATCAATGAACCGGCCATCGATATCGTCACCAAGACCATGAAGATCGGCGACGAGCTGATGTGGCGATGGTTTGAATTGCTGAGCTTCGAGGTGTCGTTGGATGAACTGGCGCAGATGAAGCGCGAGGTGGCCAGCGGCGCGCTTAATCCACGCGATGCCAAGCTGCGCCTTGCGCGCGAGCTGGCGGCGCGCTTCCATAGTGCGGAAGCCGCCGAGCAGGCGATTGCCGGCTGGCATGCGGTAGTGCGTGGCGAAGGCGACACGAGTTTGCTGCCGCTCACGGAAATTGCGGTGCCCACAGAAGGCTTGCGTTTACCGGCGCTATTGACGGCCGCCGGTCTTACACCAAGTAACGCCGAAGCGAATCGCAAGCTCAAGGAGCGTGCCGTGCGCATCGATGCGGAAGTCGTTGAAGATGCGCAGCGCGTATTCGCGCCTGGCTTCGAGGGCGTACTGCAGATCGGCAAGCGCAACTTCGCGCGAGTGCTGCTTACGCAAGCGTGAGTTTGCAAGCGGCGTGCGTGATGCAAACGCGCGCCGCGGCAACGCAAGAAAAAATTTTTGAGAAATCGCTTGCCAGATCGGTAGGCACTCCCTAATATTCGCCACCCCGCCGACGCACCTATCGTGCACGGCAACTCCCAAGCAAAAAGATTCATCGCGAAGGGTGTTGACGGAAGGATGAAGGGATGTAGAATGGGCGGCTCACCCGGGACGAAA
>NZ_DAIOEU010000066.1:0-24405 GCF_036746095.1 Dyella sp. | reverse complement strand
CCTGGCCGCCGAGCTTGCCTTCGGTGCCCACTTCGCGCGCCACGCGCGTCACTTCCGAGGCAAAGCCGTTGAGCTGGTCCACCATCACATTGATGGTGTTCTTCAATTCCAGGATTTCGCCTTTCACTTCCACGGTGATCTTCTTGGAAAGATCGCCGGAGGCCACCGCCGTCGTTACTTCGGCGATATTGCGCACCTGGCCGGTGAGGTTGGTGGCCATGGCGTTGACGTTGTCGGTCAGGTCCTTCCAGGTGCCGGCCACGCCACGCACCTTAGCCTGGCCGCCGAGCTTGCCTTCGGTGCCCACTTCGCGCGCCACGCGCGTCACTTCCGAGGCGAACGAGGCAAGCTGCTCCACCATCGTGTTGACCACCTTGCCGATGCGCAGGAACTCGCCGCGCAAGGGACGGCCATCGATCTCTACCGTCATCGACTGCGACAGGTCCCCTTTCGCCACCGCACCGATCACGCGGGCGACTTCCTTGGTCGGCTGCACCATGTCTTCGATCAATTCGTTCACGGCCAGGATCGCGCTTTCCCAGCCGCCAGTGGCCGCCTTGACGTGTCCGCGCTGGGTGATCTTGCCTTCCTTGCCGACCACCTGCGACAGGCGCTCGAGTTCTGCCGTCATCTGCTGATTGAGATCCACCACTTCGTTGAACAGTTGCGCCAATTCGCCATCGGGACCTTGCAGGTCTTCGGGCAGGCGCACTTGAAAATCGCCGCGTCGAAAACGACGCAGTGCGGCGACGATCTGGTGGCGTTCGAGAATTTCCCTGGTGTCGGCGTTCATGCAAGCCCCCTGCAATGGAAAAGCTTTTGAGTCCAAAGCCATTACGCGGGGGTCGTAAAAAAAACGAACGAACCCCGCATGGCCGCACATCCCGATGCGGAGGCAGTGATAGCACGTCGGTGAACTTGGCTCTCACAAAAATACACGGAAATTTGCACGCCCGGCGTGATGGCGTTGACCCGGCTGTTAGCTGGATTTCAGGTGTTATGCACACCCAGGGGGAGGGGTGTGTAGGTTCCGTGAAGAAGACGCGATCTGGACAGGCATGTGCGCGGCTTTAGACGTCTAAACCAGGGCAAAAAAAGGCCGGATCTCAAGGGGATCCGGCGCGGATGTATCCAGCGTGTTGCAAACGTTGCGCTAACGGTTTCTGAGCATGGCCGTTCAAGCCTGCAGCGCAAGATCAATGCCTGCCGGCCGAAGCATCCACATTGGTGCTGGCTCCGGCATGGGCGTCCCCTGCATTGGCCCCGGCGCTGCCGTTCACTGACGCACCCGTCTGCACCTGGGTGTCGTTGCCGGTCGAGGCGGCCGTATGCGCAGCTTTGTGCGCGGTATGCCTGGCCGCACGGCCGGTGCGGTCGAGGGTGTTTTCCGTGGCTACCGTCGCCCCGTTCGCCGTCTGCGCCGCACCATGCAAGGCGCCGCCGGCGTTGACACCAGCACCGACACCGGCGCCGACATGGATCTGCGCAAAGGCAGGAAGGCTCAGCGCGCTGGCAGCGACGATGGCGGTGATAAGAATGGACTTGCGCATGATATGAACCTCCCGGTGATAACGCCGCGCCCGATGACACGACGAGCAGACGCTAGGCGAGGTGGTGGAACTGGATCGTGAATGAAAGCGGGACGGTTTCAGCTGTGGGACAGCTGGATGAATCGCGGTGAAAGGGGTGGCGAAGTGCTGCGCAAAATTCGGTCTTGCCAATCCCCGCGCGTACGGCGTGCGAATGGCATTTGCTCAAGCATGTACAGCAACAATGCCGTGATGTACTCCCTCTCCCGCGATAGCGGGAGGGTTGGGTTGGAGTGGCTTGTGCTTTAGCGTGCACGCGGCAATGGTGGCGTCGATGCTATTTCAACGCGAGGGGAGTCACACCACTTCCTCCGCAAACGCATGCCGCAACTCCCGCGCCAATTCCTGCATCGAGAACGGCTTGGTGATCACCCGCACGCTGTCATCGAGAATGCCGTTGTGCGTGATCGCATCGCGCGGATAGCCGGTCATGTACAGCACGCGCAGCTTCGGATAAAACGGCCTCACGCTATCGACCAGTTGCTTGCCGTTCTTGCCGGGCATGATCACGTCTGTCAGCAGCAGGGAAATATCCGGATAAGTAGCCAGCTTCCGCTGGGCGGCCTCAGCACCATCTGCGGGAATGGCGGAATATCCAAGCTCAGTGATGCAGGCGACGACGAACCGGCGCACTTCCTCATCGTCTTCGACCACCAGCACTTTCTTCGACGTATTCAATGCAAACACCATGCTCTCCGCAAACGCTTCGGCATCTTGTTGTGCGGAAGTGCGCGGCAGGTACATTTTTACTGTGGTGCCGACGCCCATTTCGGAATAGATCTGCACGTGGCCGCGCGATTGCTTGATGAAGCCGTGTACCTGGCTGAGGCCAAGACCGGTGCCTTGGCCGGGTTCCTTGGTGGTAAAGAATGGATCGAAGGCGCGACGGGTTACTTCCGGCGCCATGCCGGTGCCGGTGTCGGTGACGGTGACCAGCACGTATTGGCCGGGCGTTACCTCGGCGTGTGTGTCGGCAAAGTTCTGGTCGAGATAGGTGTTGGACGTTTCAAGGGTCAGCCGTCCGCCGTTTTTCATCGCGTCGCGGCTGTTCACCGCCAGGTTGAGCAGGGCGCTTTCCAGTTGCGGGCGATCGATGAAGACACGCCAAAGTCCCGGCGCCAGCGTGGTGTCGATGGTGATGTCTTCGCCCAGGGTGCGTTGCAGGATCATCAGCATGCTGCGCACGCAATCGTTGACGTCGATGGATTTGGGTCGTAGCGGCTGCATGCGCGAAAAGGCGAGCAGCCGCTTGGTCAGGTCCGCGCCGCGGTTGGCGGCGCTCAATGCCCGCGACATCACTTCTCGCAAGGCTTCGTCCGTTCTGCCTGTCTGGCGCATTCCCATTTCGAGATTGCCCACGACAATGGCCAGCATGTTGTTGAAGTCGTGCGCCATGCCGCCGGTAAGCTGGCCCAGGGCTTCCATTTTTTGGACTTGCCGCAGCCGCATCTCGGCGGTCTCGCGCTGCTGGATCTGTTCTTCCAGCGCATGGTTTTTTTCTTCGATCGCTTGCTGGCGAGCGGTACCTTCCCGGCGTACGCGATAGGCGAGCAGGCAGGCCAGCAACACTGAAAACAGTATCGCCGCGAGCAGTATCACCCTGGTGTGGTGTGCGGCCGTGAGCCGTTGTTCGAGCAGCGCCGATTCGTTTTGATCCATCTGGCGCGTGAGCGCTTGGATGTCCTGCATCCATTGCAGGCCCCTGTCCGTCTTGACCATTTCCAGCGCCATGCCGCGCTGGCCCTGCGTGTTGAGCTGTATGGTCTGCTGCAGCTCATCCAGCTTGCGCCCGACAAGCGGCCGCAGCTTGCCGAGCAACGCTTGTTGCGCGGCATTGTCGGAGATAAGTGAAGACAGCAGCGATTCGGTGGCGGCGATGTTCGATCGCGCCCGGCTGTACGGTTCCAGATAACGCGCATCTTGCGTCAGCAGAAAGCCGCGCTGTCCCGTTTCCGCGTCGCGCACGTTGCTGTAGAGCTGCACCAGGGTTTCGCGCACGTGCAGGGTGTGCGCCACCCATGAGTCGGCCCGCTCGCTGCTGATGGTGGCGACTATCGCCAGGGCGCAAGCGAGCAGCAGCAAGACAAAGCCGGCGCGAATTTGCAGTTCGCCTGGGTTGTGCCCCTTCCACCGCACCATTCGAAAGCCCCTGTACGATCGAGTACTGCTGAAAAACGGCATCGTAGGTCTAATATTGTGAAGCGTTTGCGGCGATGTCCAGATTGCGGCGCAGCATGATCGGGGCGATATCCACCGGATGAGGGAGAGGACGGCTTGAAGCAGGCACGTGAATTACTGAAGGCGGCGGATATCGCGGCGATGAGCGCCATCCGTTCGGTGCATACCTTGAACCCGAACGCCATCCGGCACAAAAAGCCCGTAGGCGACCTGACGGGTTTGACGCAGTTGGGTGCGCTTGTCATCACGCTCATGCCGGGGCACGAATCGTCGGAATATCACCGGCATCACTACGAGGAAGAGTGTCTCTACATTCTCTCCGGCCAGGGCGAGGCGCACATCGACGAAGCGGCTTATGCCGTAGGCCCCGGCGATTTCCTTGGTTTCCCGCGCAAAGGTCCGGCGCATGTCATCGTCAACACGGGAAACGAGCCGTTGATGTTTTTGGTGATAGGACAGCGACTGGAACAGGACGTATGTGATTACCCGCGCAAAGGCGTGCGGCTATACACAGCAGGCGAGCACGAGAGCTACGTAGCGCTTTGAGCGCCGATCAGTTGCACGAAGCGTGGATGGCGTTCCGCATCACCAGCATCGCCATCATGGCCAGGATCTGCTGTCCGGTTGCCTGCGGATGCAACAGCAGAAACCGATTGCTGTACGGCCCCGCAGGACGGCGCGCGGCGGCGGTGCATACCTTGCCGTCGCCGGACGCCAGCGCGGGCGTCAATGGGTGCCGTGGATCCCATAGCTGCCGGCGCACCGCCCCGTGTTGCGGGCCGCCGGCGATCAGACATTCGACGATCTGTTCCATATTTCCACCCTGTGAGCGCAACGGGCCGCCTCGGCCTTGGTTGGTTGCTGACTGGTAAGCATGTGGCGGGCCATGTTTTTGGGGTGAATGTGCGGGGGATCACGTTTTGGGGTGGTGGTTGGTTTTTGGCATGCGCAACGGGTGCCTATCGGCGGGGCGGGGACGTGGGAAGCCGGGATGACCTTCCCGTATCGTTGGATGGCTGACGGGGGTAGGGCGCTTGTCACCGGAGCTTTCGTAAACCGGTGGCGGGTTGCGTTGCAGTAAGTGACGTTGCACGACAGCGGCAGTGTCCAGGTGTGTCCCGTCGCCAGCCTTGAGGAGTCGCGCCTGGAACGTAATCGCACGCAGCGTGCAGATTGCCGCGCAATAACCCAGTTCGTCATATCCACCCCCACCTCATTGATGCTGCACCGCACTCCGATAAATACTCGATCGTCGCCGTCGCCAGGTAGCGCCATGACCGAGTTACTTTTACCGGATGCTCTCGCTCCACAGCAGCTCGACCACGCATTGACCTTGCCGGCCCGTTTCTATACCGACGCCCGCATGCCGGCGCTGGACGCCACCACGGTGTTCGCGCGCAGCTGGCAACTGGTCTGCCATCAATCGCAGCTGTCGGGCATCGGCGATCACGTGGTGACCGAGATAGCGGGGTTGCCGTTGCTGGTAGTGCGCAGCAACGAGAGCAGCATCCGCGCCTTCCACAACGTATGCCGGCACCGCGCCGGGCCCATCGCCAGTTGCGACGGCCGCGGCGCACAAAACCTGCGTTGCCGCTATCACGGCTGGACTTATGGCCTGGATGGCGTGCTGCGTGGCGCGCCGGAAATGGGCCGCACGCCGGATTTCAATCCCGCGGATATCCGCTTGCCCGAAGTGCGCGTGCAGGTATGGCAAGCGCTGGTCTTCGTCGCCATTGGCGAGGCGCCATCGTTCGAGGCATTCGTTGCGGGCATCGATGCCCGCCTGGGACCGCATCGCGCGCTGGATGGGTATGAGTTCCACCATCGCGTGAGCTACGACGTGGCCTGCAACTGGAAGGTCTACGTCGACAACTATCTGGAAGGCTATCACGTGCCGTGCATCCATCCCGGCTTGAACAGCCTGCTCGATTACCGCAGCTACATCACTGAAACGGCCGAGTGGTATTCGTTCCAATACAGTCCGCTGGAAAGCGGCGACGATCTCTACGGCAGTGGCGAAGCGCTGTATTACTTCCTGTATCCGAACGCCATGCTCAATATCCTGCCGGGCCGCTTGCAGACCAACCGCGTGTTGCCGAACGGCGTGGACCGCTGCCGGGTGGCGTTCGATTTCTAC
The DNA here is from genome assembly GCF_036746095.1 of Dyella sp. Taxonomy (NCBI): domain Bacteria; kingdom Pseudomonadati; phylum Pseudomonadota; class Gammaproteobacteria; order Lysobacterales; family Rhodanobacteraceae; genus Dyella; species Dyella sp. The sequence goes on along the minus strand of NZ_DAIOEU010000066.1, from coordinate 18,501 downwards.
TATGCGCCGGACAGCAGCGCGCAAGCGCAGGCACGGCGCGCCAGGGATATCCAATTCAGCGACGAAGTGCAGGACGAAGACGTCACCATCTGCGAAGACGTGCAGCGCGGCCTGGCGTCCGGCTCCTACGACGCCGGCCGCTTGAATCCGCTGCGCGAAAATGCCGTGCATCATTTCCACGAAATGCTGCGCCGTGCCTATCGCGATTCGCTCGCACGCGCATGAGCGGCGCGCAGCGGTCGCTCGGGCTATGGATGCTGATCGCACTGGTCATCGGAAACATCATCGGCTCGGGCGTGTTCGTATTGCCGGCAGCGCTGGCGCCTTATGGCGCGGCAAGCTTGCTGGGTTGGGGCATCAGCCTGGGTGGCGCGCTGATGCTGGCGCTGGTGTATGCATGGCTGGCGCAGATCGTGCCCAATCATGGTGGCGCGTATGCGTATGCGCGCCGTGCGTTTGGCGATCGCGTCGGCTTTCTGGCGGCGTGGAGTTATTGGGTATGCGTGTGGTCGGCGAACGCGGCGATTGCGGTGGCGTTTGCCGGCAGCCTCGGATCGGTGTGGCCGGCGGCGACCGCGACGCCTTTGCGCAGCGCCTTGTGCGCCTTGGGTGCGTTATGGATTTGCACGTCCATCAGCCTGTCCGGTGTGCGTGAAGCGGGCTACACCGCCATCATCACCACGTCGCTCAAACTGGTGCCGTTGATCGTGTTCGGCCTGCTGGGCCTGGGTTGGGTGCATGCGAGTGCCTTTCATCCTTTCAATGCCAGCGGCTTGCCGTTGGTGAGTGTGGCGTCTTCGGTGGCGGCGCTCACGTTGTGGGCGTTCCTCGGCCTGGAAACCGCCACGGTGCCGACCGGGGTGGTGCGCGATCCGCAACGCACCGTGCCGCGCGCGACGGTGATCGGCATGACCATCGCAGGGCTTGCCACCATGCTGGCCTGCACGGTGGTCGTAGGCATGTTGCCGGCCGGCGTATTGCACGCCTCGGCCGCGCCGATGGCGGAAGCGGCGCGGCGCACGTGGGGCAATGCGGCAGGCATCGGCATTGGCGTCATCGCCAGCATTTCATGCTTCGGCGCGCTCAATGGCTGGGTGCTGCTGCAGGCGCAGACCACCCTGGCGCCGGCGCTGGATGGCTTGTTTCCCAAAGCCTTCGCGCGACTGGATGCGCGCGGCACGCCATGGTTCGGTTTGTTGATCAGCAGCATCCTTGCCAGCGCACTGATCGTTTCCAACTACAGCCGCACGCTGGTGGCGTTGTTTACCTTCACCATCTTGCTATCCACCGCTGCCACGCTGTTGCCGTACCTGATCACGGTGCTGGCATGGTGGCGCATCGATACGACCAGCCGCCGATGGCGGCGGCTGGTTGCGCTGGGTGCACTGGCGTTCGCCGTATGGGCGTTGATCGGTACGGGTGCTGAAACTTTGCTGTGGGGCGCGGTGTTGGTGCTAGCCGGGTTGCCGATCTATCTGTGGCAACGCCGTGGTACTGCCTCGCTGCCCGAAGGCTGACACGCAACCCAATGGCCGTCATTCCCGCTTTCGCGGGAATGACGGCCGTCGAGTATAAGGCGTCGCAAACTCCCAACATTGCAAACCTGTAATGTTCGCGTGCCATGCGCGTGTAACGCCCCTCGTGCCGCTGCGAAGTAGACAGTGCCAAGTCACTCAACTACACCCCAGGATGCCGATCATGTCCACGAAAACCAAGTTCTTCTCCGCACTGGCCCTGGCTGTTTCGGCCACGCTTTCCTTCGCTGGCACGGCTGCAGCAGCCCCGGTGCACAACATCGTGCTTGTGCACGGCGCATGGGTTACCGGCGCGGGCTGGAAACCCGTTTACGACATCCTCGTCAAGGACGGCTATCACGTCTCGATTGCGCAACATCCGCTGACCTCATTCAATGCGGACATCACCGCGGTCAAGCGCATCGTCGACATGCAGGACGGACCGACGATTCTGGTCGGCCACAGCTACGGCGGCGCGATCATCACCGACGTGGGTAACGACGCCAAGGTGGCAGGGCTGGTCTACATCGCCGCCCACGCACTTGATCAAGGCGAAACCGAAGTCGCCAACGGCAAGCGCTATCCGAGTCTGACCAGCCAGACCAAGGACGTAAAAAAGACCGCTGACGGTTATCTCTATCTGGACCCTGCCAAGTACCCGATGGACTTCGCGGCCGATCTTCCCGCCAGGCAAGCGGCGTTCGAGGCGAACGAACAGGTGCTCACCAATGCCAGCGTGTTCACGGCACCCGCCGGCGATCCGGCATGGAAGCACAAGCCGAGCTGGTATGCCGTGGCCGATGCCGATCGCATCATCAATCCCGATCTGGAACGGATGTATGCGGCGCGCGCGCATAGCACCACGATCGACATCAAGAACGGCAGTCACTCGATCTACGAGTCGCATCCGCAGGAAGTTGCCAGGCTGATCGAAGAGGCCGCGCAGCACGCGCTGGCTGGCAAGTAAGCTTCCGTCGTCGCGATGATGGCTCCCTCTCCTACGAGAGTAGGAGAGGGGTGAGGCACGGTTGCTTGTGCTTTAGCGTGAGGCGCGAATGACGCATCGTTACGACCACAGCGTCTTGCCCAGGAACGTAAACGTCCGGTCCCACGCCAACTGCGCCCATGCCGGATCGTACTGCGTACCCGGAATACGCCCCGCCCCCACCGCCGTTTCGTTCGCAAAGGCATGATGCGCGAGATAGCGATGGAACTGTGCATGCACGCCGCTCTCGGCAAATTTCGCTTCCAGCGCATCCACCGCGGTGATCGCAAAGAACTGATCCTGCGTTCCCCAATGCCCGAGCACCGGCACCTTGATGCGCGCGGTGTCGAGGTATTCCAGCGGCGGCAAGCCGTACCACACCACACCCGCCGATAGATCCGCATGCTGGCCCAGCGCGAGCAGGGCGAGTGCGCCGCCCATGCAAAAGCCCATCACGGCAACCTTGGCAGTGCGCTGCTTGAGATAAGCCACGGCGGCGGCGATGTCTTGCGCGGCGGCGTCGCCGAAGTCCAAGCCTTCCATCAGGTGATGTGCCTCCTCTTCTTCCACCGTGAGCTTGCCGCGGTACAGGTCGGGCACCAGGGCGAGATAGCCCGATTGCGCCAGCCGGTCGGCCACGCCGCGGATCTGGTCGTTCAAGCCCCACCATTCCTGGATCACCACTACGGCAGGCGCGCCCTCGGGCTTTCCCGGCAGCGCCAGGTAAGCTTCAAGCCGTTGGCCATCCGGGCGTTGCAGGGCGACCATGGATCCGGTTTTTGCTTGCATGACAATTCCTCGTGAGGGGGAGTGGGGGTGCAGTGTGGATGAGCAAGGCGGTCAAGGTAAGCGCCCATCGCGTCGGCTGCATTGCCGATTGGAACTCGGTTTGTGCCCATTTGGCCGAGCATGCGCGCAACAGCCGTGAAGGCGGCTGGGTGGCTGTCCGCGCGGAGGCGATTTCAGCCGAAAAATCAGCGCTTTGACAATTATTTTCTTCGCGGGGTAGTAGACGTTCTCTCCCAGCGGCGTGATGGGAGCGCAAAAAAAGGCCTCGGCAGATGCAAGAGCTTCATCCTAAAGGCGGTGAATCGGCATCCTCCGCCATCGATGGCGGCACCGGCTTGAGTGATTCGCAGGGCCATGCGCGGGCTGCGCTGTCCCAGACGTCGCCTGCCAGGATGCTGCTGTCGATGGGCGCAGTCATCGCGACGGCCACCATCTTCGGTTTGAGTTACAGCCTGTCCGCTCCGTTGATCGCCGTGAGCCTGGCAGCCCGGGGCTATTCCGATCGCTTCATCGGCATTAACGCGGCCATGCATGCCGTGGGCGTGCTGGCGATCGCGCCATGCATGCCTGCGCTGGCGGGGCGCCTGGGAGCCAGGCGGGTGGCCATCCTGGCGCTGGTGGTGACGGCGCTGACGCTGGCTGCTTTTCCCTTCGTGACGGCGGTGGGGTGGTGGTTTCCACTGCGCGTGTTGCTGGGCGCCGCGGCGGAAGCGCTTTTTGTGATGTCTGAAACCTGGGCCAACAGTCTGAGTGCCGATGAAGCCAGGGGGCGCACCATGGCGATGTACACGGCGTCGCTTTCCTTGGGCATGGTGCTTGGTCCTGCCACGCTTGCTTGGCTGGGCATCAACCGCGATGGCTATTTCCTCGCCGGTTGCCTGTCGCTGTTTGCGGTGGCGTTCATTGCCGGCAGGTGGGTGGTGGCGCCCGCAAGCATCCGGCCTGAGTCGGCCCATCCGATGACTTACGTGCGCATGGCACCCGTCGCGATGGCGACCACCGCGCTCAACGCCGGCGTGGAGACGGCAGGGCTTTCCTTCATCGGCCTGTATGCCGCCGCGCAGGGTTGGACGAACGACCAGGCCATGCGTCTGATTTCGACGCTCATGTTCGGCGCCATCGTGCTGCAGCTGCCTATAGGGTGGCTGGCCGACCGTTTCCCAAAGCGCAAGCTGGCGATGGTGCTTGCCTGGATTTCTGCCGCAGGCGCGCTGTGCTGGCCGTTCGTGCTGGGCCATGCGCTGCTGGCATTCGGTATCGTCTTCTGCTGGGGCGGCGTTTTCGTCGGCATTTATACCGTCATGCTGGCCATGGTGGGCGAGCGCTTTGCAGGCGCCAGCCTTGTCGGCATTTACGCGGTGATGGGGTTGGCATGGGGCGCCGGCGCGCTGGCGGGGCCCACGCTCGCCGGTCTCTCCATGGGTGCCAGCGCACGCTTCGGATTTCCCGCTTTGATTTCGCTGGCATGCGCAGGCTTTGCCGTCTTTTTGTCGCGTTCGCGCAGCGCGGGATAGCGCCCGTGCCGCGAATCGGGGAGCCGTCGTGATTCAACTCGCATTGATTCTGCTGGGTGGTGATTTCGTCAAACGGCAATGGCCGTGGCTGGCAGGCATCGGGCTCGTATGGGCGATGCTGGGCGTGGCGATCTTTATCGATGCGCTGGATGGCGTCATCTATTTTCCGCTGCACTTGTTCGGCTATCTGTTGCTGATCGAGGCCGTGGCCACGCTATGCATGACCTCGCCGACGTCGGATGCGGCCTCGCTGCTCAGGAAGTTGCGCGGTGTGGCGTTCCTCGTGCTGGGATTGCTGATGGTCGACGCCCATCACGCGGCCAACGTGATTCTCGCCATGGCGTTTGGCATGGCTTTTCTCGTCGACGGCGGGTTTCGTATTGCAGCGGCAGCTGTCGTGCGTTTCCAGGGATGGTTCCTGTCGTTGCTCACCGGACTGTTTGAAGTCGGCTTCGCGGCATTCATGTTTGAACCCTATCCCACGTTTTATCAGGGCACGGTTCCGTACTGCATCGGCATGGGGCTGTTTCTTTCGGGCGTGGGTTTGTTGCGCCGGGCCATCCGCCTGGCTCGCCGGCCGGAGCGCATTTCCATCGCAGCGCTGCAATCGAAAGATCTGCCGGACGCGTCGCCGCCAGCCGTGCGCACCAGCGACCTCACACAGGCGGCCGGCCTGCTGGTCGTGCATGTGTGGACGCCGATCGGATCGGCAGGCCAGACGATTCCCCATCCACTGGTCGATCGCTACATCGCGGCCGTCGATACCAGCGGCGTGGTGTCGACCGGGCATGCTGCGCTGGAGTGCACGCCCGATATCTACGTGAGCCATTACCCGGCCGTGGAGATCGATCGATCCAGCGCAAGTTTTTCGCGCGCGTTGAGGGCCACGGCCGATAACAATGTCGCCGGCAAGTTCCAGCCGAGCTACGAAGTGGAAGCTGCCGGATGGTGCGATTCAACCGCCCATGTCGTGTTCGACCGTTTCGATCGTGGCCGCCTGGCGATGTTCTGGGATATCTATCGCCAGGACACCACCTACAACCTCACCAATCGCAATTGCTCCAGCAGCGTGGCGCATTGCCTGGATGCTGCGCTCGAGGGCAGCCTTGGCGCCCACGGAACCGGCTTGGCTCCCTTCTTCCGCGCCATCTTCAATCCGGAACTGTGGTTTGCCGCGCAACTGAGAAAGCGCGCCGAGGCCATGGCGTGGACGCCTGGATTGGTGCTCGATTATGCGCGTGCCTTGCAAGCGGCCATCACGCCGGCGCCATTGGGCTGGGAAAGCCTGTGGTCCGCCATGCAACGATCGTGGCGCTACGGCGTGGCCGTGTTTGCCACGCGGGCTTCGCGGCAGGTCAAAGCCGCGCGCGACAAATCGGGCGTGGGCTCGCAGCAGAAAGATGGTCGTTAGCCACGAACTGCAGTCCCTCCCCTGCGTCAGTAGGGGTGGGGTGCGAGCGTAGCGAGTGGCGAATGCCAGGAGACAACGCAAGGGCGCGGCTTCTTGCTTCGAAAAATTATCGACGACGTTCAGCGGCGTGCTAAAGCCCAAGCAACCCCTCCTCAACTCTTCCCTACTGTCGCAGGGGAGGGAGCAGAACTCGGCACGCCTTAAGTCACTGCCATTGCCCTTAAAATCAGCATTCCCCCGTTCCGGAAAACTCCCCGACGTGCCGCATTCCTCAGGTCCTTTGCTTACCCTCCCGGTGGCCGACACGCTGCTGGCCGCACGTGACGCCGGCACGTCCATCTGGCATGGCTCGCTGGACCTCGGGCGATCGCGCAGCGAGGGCGTGCTGCGCGCGGATGGCTGGCAGTGGAAGGGACAGGACTATCCCTATCCACACAAGCTCAAGGACCGCACGATCTACTATTGGGACGGCGATGCCTTCGCACCGGTATCGCGTTTTTCCGGCTCGCTGATCAAACTGGTGCCCACCGACTGGGGCGCGCCCACCTTCGAGATCGACGGCATCAAGATGCTGCCGACATCGAAGGAATCTCCCATCGAGGATGCGCGCCGCAAAGTGGGGCTGGTCGAACCGCGCGGCAAGGTCGTGCTGGACACCTGTGGCGGCCTGGGTTATTTCGCCGCCTGTTGCCTGGAAACGGGCGTGGCGCGCATCCGCTCGTTCGAGAAGAACCCGGACGTACTGTGGCTGCGCACGCTCAATCCATGGTCGCCCGATCCGGATGATCCCGCCGCTGGTGGCCGCCTTGAGCTGACCCATGCCGACGTGCTGCAAGCGATAGCGCAGGTCGACACGGCATCCGTGGATGCCATCCTGCACGACCCGCCGCGCTTCGGCATCGCCGGCGAGCTGTACTCGCAAGCGTTCTACGAACAACTCGCGCGCGTGCTTCGCCGCGGCGGGCGGTTGTTCCATTACACCGGCAGCCCCAATAAGCTCACCAGCGACCGTGATGTTCCGCGTGAAGTAGCCAAGCGGTTGGAGAAGGCGGGCTTCAAGGTGCAGCTGGCGTTGGACGGCGTGCTGGCGACACGGCGGTAACCCGCGCCGGCGGCATGCGTGGCGTCCACTTCGTGTGGACGCCTTGGCCTTCACAGTAGGGAATGGCTCTAGAACCAGGGGGGGGCTCCGTGACGCCGCAGGACTTCGTATCGCAACTGGGTGCCGAGGTGGTCGACAAGAACTACGCCACCTACCGCAACCTGCTGTTGAACACCGCCGTGAGCACGGCGCTCGATCCTTACTGGCAGCGTGTCTTGACGCTTTTCAGCGAGCTGACGGACGACCAGCGGGAAGTTCTGCTTGAACTCACCCGCCATGTAACGATCGATGCCGTCGCCAACGTGCTGGGCGTCATCGACGGCACCCTCGAACTGGCCGATGCCGACGATGCGTTCCGCTTGACCTATGGCGGCCAGGAACTGGAAGGCGACTTGCAGAGCACCTTTCTGGAGCTGGCCGAACAATCCGCGCCGTAAGCACGAATGGATTCAGGACGCGGTGGCCAAGCCCGATTGCAGCGAATGCCGCGCGTTCAGTTGCGCCGCCAACGCATGCGCCGCCACCCGGATCTCCGGCATCGCCGTACATTCCCACAAATTGCCACGCAACAATGAGCCGATGGCGTGCAAGCCTTGCTGCACGCCGCCCGCTGCGTTGATCAATGAGCCATCCGCTTGCGCCAGGACACCCAGGTGCAGCGGATCGGCAGTTGCCAGGCCATCCTGCAGCAGGCCGGAAAGCAGGGGGTGCTGCGCGAAGCCCACGGCGGTATCCAGCCCGGTGGCCTGCACCACGATGTCCGACTGCAACGTCGTCGCCATCTGCTTGATGCGCGAGCGAACGGTGACGTTCAACGGCCCGTCGCCATCCACCTCCAGCACGCGCGCGGCGCAGACCTGCAACCGTCCTTCATCGCGCAACTGCTGGATGATCTCGGCCGGTTCCGGCGCAAGCCGGTGCCGCGATGATTCCCACAACCAGCGCACGTGCCGCAGGAACTGCCGGCGCTGGCGCGGCGTAAAGCCCCCCCAAAGCTTGGCGTTGATCGGCCGCATGCCGTCGATCACGCTGCGCCAGTCCACTGCCTGATGGGTGCGGAACAAACGGCGGATCTCGGCAAGCATCGGGGCGGGGCCGTCGCATGCGATCAGCTTGGTATTGAGCTCGGCCTGTTGCGGATAGGCATCGATGGGTCGCGCCGGATGCACGAACGGCAGCAAGCCATGCCGCGAGACGGCGACCAGTTCGATGTCCGGCCAACGAATGGATGCGGTGATCAGCGTATCGACGGCCGTGAGTCCGGTACCGATCACGATCAGCCGGCGCGGCTGTATCGCGCGCTCGGCAAGCCGCCACGGGTCGAGCACGTACGCACCGCTGGCCAGTGCGCGTTCCGATACCGTGCGCAACGGGCGCGGCGTGAGCGTGCCGAGTGCAAGCACGACCTGACGCGCCACCAGCATCTCGCCGTTATCCAGTGCGATCTCGTAACCTTCGCGCGTGGCGCGCAAGCGGATGGCGGTGCATGGCGTGACGGCGAAACGACGGCCACGTTGCAGTGCGTGATGCAGGCGCCGGTCCAGTTGCGCCTCGATGTATTCGCCGAACAACCGGCGCGGCAGGAAGTCGGTGGGCCGCGCACCGGCACGATGACGGCTGCCGTACTGCGCGAAATCTTCGTCCGCATCGACATACAGCCCCATGCCGGCCGCGCGCACGTTGAGCAGATGGTGATCGTGCGCAGTGCCGTAAGCCACGCCGCGACCTGCGCGTTCGTGGGTACCCGTCACCCAGTGCACGGTGTCCGGCGCGTCGTGTGCGAGCAGTGCGCCGAATACGGACGCACCTGCCGCGCCGCCGCCAATGATTGCGATATTTGCCATGGGGATGGGCCTTTTGTCAGGGAAGGGGGTCAGGCGAGCGAGGGTTCGCGCGCCGTGGTGTGACACTTCGAAGACCACTGCCCATCCTGCTGATGGAAGCTGCGGTACTGGTTGAGCGCGCCGCCGTAGACATGCAGCGAGAGCGCCTGGCGGTTACGCGAAACATTGCGGCAGCGATGCGCGTAATCCGCGTTGGAAAACGCCACGTAGTCGCCCACGCCGGCTAACAGCGTGTGCGTTGGCGAAAGATGCATCGAAGCTTGTTGCGCGAGGAGCTGGAAGGATTCCACTTCCAGCACGCCATCGAGCACGAACTCCATGCCCCAGAGTTCATCGTGGTCGTGGATGGGAGTGGCGTAGGCCGGAGGCCACAGGATCAACAAGGCTTCGTAGCCATGTGCCTCGCTGCTGCCGAGCGGAATGCGCCGATAAGCAGAAGGCGAAGAAGCGCAAGACAGGTCCGCCGCGTGCGGGCAGCCATGCCATGCGGCCACGTGCGCAAGTGCTTCGGCAATTTTGCCTGCGCTCGGTGACCTATCCTGTTCGATGCAGGCATCGATGGTGGCAAGAACGTGCACGCGCCATGCAGCGTTGGCAGTCGTGAGTGCGTCGTACATCGGCAATCCCAGGTGTTGGCGTACTCGAACTCCAGACAACCATAACGTGCGTTAAAGATACGCTAGAACCTCACGAGCAAATGTCAGGTTGTTATGCGTTTTGCGACATACGGTGACGGTGTGAATCCAATGTTCAAAAAATAGTGGATGGATGGTGCGGTAATATGTTGTTCGTCTTACGTCATAGTTTTGGCGAATGAGCGGATGGCGTGTGTCGAGGCCAACATGGTGCAGTGGGGTTCGGCGTTGCCTCCCCCCATCCTGCGTGAATCAAACGGACTTCACTTCGCCGCCATCCATGCGCAACATCGACCCGGTCATCCAACGCGCCGCGGGCGAAACCAGGAACGCCATCAGTTCGGCAATCTCCTCCGCTGCGCCGTAGCGTGCAATGCCAGCTTCGCGTGGGAAACGTTCCATCGCTTCTTCCACCGTCATGCCGTGCCGTGGCGCCCAGTGCTCCAGATAGGAACGGCGACGGCCTGTCATGACCGGCCCGGGCAATACGCTGTTGACCTGCACGCCGTCGCCGATGCCGCGATCCGCGAACGCTTTTGCCAGCGCAGCGATGGCAGCATTGATGGTGCCGACCGCCGCGTAAGGTGCCTTCGGAAAAATCGCCGAGTTGCCGGAGGTGAACACCACCGCACCCTTGGCTTGTTTCAATGCGGGCCATGCCTGGATGGTCAAGCGCCGCGCGCCATGCAGCTTGAGCGCCATGCCGTCGTCCCATTGTTCATCGGTCATGTCGAACAGATCGACTTGCGGTACTGCGCCGGCAATGTTGAGCAATGCATCGACTCGCCCGAACGCCGCCAGCGTTTGTCCGACGACGGCTTTGGCCGCAGCCTTTTCCGCCAGATCGAGATCGATGATCAACGACTTGGCACCTTGCGCTTCAACGGCGTCTGCTGTTTCCAGCAGGTGGTCGCGGTTTCGCGCAACGAGCACCAGCGAGGCAAAGTCGCGCGCCAGGCGGATGGCGGTGGCGCGGCCGATGCCCTGGCTTGCACCTGTGACGATGGCAGTGGATGGCGACATGGCGGTTTCCTCGATCAGGCGGCGAGAAATTCACGGATGGCGTGCGCGATGTCCTTCGCATGCGTTTCCAGCGCGAAATGGCCGGTGTCGACGAACTGCACCCGCGCATCCGGGATATCGCGCTTGAACGCTTCCGCACCCGGCGGCAGGAAGAACGGATCGTGCTTGCCCCATACCGCGAGAAAGCGCGGACGATGCGTGCGGAAATACATCTGGAAAGTGGGGTAGAGCGCCACATTGCTCTGGTAATCAAGGAACAGGTCCAACTGGACGTCATGCGCACCCGGGCGCGCAAGATAGTAGTTGTCCAGCGCGATGCCGTCGGGCGAGACCAGCGCTTCATCCGCCACGCCATGCACGTACTGCCAACGCGTGGTTTCCGGCGCCAGGAAGGCACGCAAGGCATCGCGGTTGGCCTGCGACGGGTCTTGCCAATAGGCGCGAATCGGATTCCAGCCGTCGCTCAAGCCTTCTTCATAGGCATTGCCGTTCTGCGAAATGATCGCCGTGATGCGTTCCGGATGTTTCACCGCCAGGCGGAAACCGGTCGGTGCGCCGTAGTCGAACACATAGACGGCAAAGCGATCAAAGCCCACTACTTCGGTAAAGCGATCAATCACATCCGCGATATGGTCGAACGTATAGGCGAACTGCTCGCGCGGCGGCATATCCGACAAGCCGAAGCCGGGCAGGTCGGGCGCCACGATGTGGAAGCTGTCGCTCAACAGCGGAATAAGGTCGCGGAACATGTGACCCGAACTTGGGAAGCCGTGCAGCAAAAGCAGCTTGGGTTTATCGGGTGAGCCGGCTTCGCGATAAAAAACGTTCAGGCCGTCGACGTTGGCATGGCGATAGCGGATGGCAGACATGGCAGTTTCCTCTGAATGGAAAAGAATGTGTGGGGGCAGTGCGAATGCGTCAGTCCTTGCCGTGCTTGATAGCATCCATAATGAGGTTCGCGACCAATGCCGGCGCGGTAACACTGGGCACGTGATCGACCGGATACGACACGATGTGCGCCTGCATGCGCTCGGCGACGAAACGCTGCGTTTGCGCCGGGATCATGTGGTCCTGCTCAGCCAGCAGATACCAGGACGGCACGCGTTTCCACAGCGGCGCTCCGGCGGCCACGGTAATGGCCGCGGGTGAAATCGGCGGTTGCGTCGCTGCCAGCATCTGCTGTTCTTCGGCTGTCGCGTGCTGGGCAAAGGCGGTAGCAAACGCGTCGGCGGGAAGCCGGATCCATCCTTGGCCATCCGGGGCAAGCTCAGGGGTCTTGGCGTCGTGCCCGTAGCGGTTGAACACCTCGGCCACGGTTTCGCCCTGGTCCGGCGCAATGCCTGCGACATACACCAGCGCCCGCACCTTGCTGTTTTGAGTTGCGCTGATCACGGCACCGGCGTAGGCGTGGCCAACCAGTACGACCGGTCCGTCGACCTGCTCCAGCGCCTTCTCCAAGGCGGCAGCGTCGTCGGCCAATGACGAGAGGGGCAGGTGAGCAGTAACTGTCTTGATGCCTTCTGAGTGGAGGATGTTGGCGACCTTGCCCCAGGCCGCCTCGCCGGCCCATGCGCCGTGGACAAGTACCGCCGTTGCCGTGCTTGCGTTCATATTGCGGATCCTCTATGCGGGTTCGGATGGGATCCGGGCCTCGGCCCGAATTGAATTTTTGCTAACCGTCTCAACTTCGATTTGAAGGTTATTCTTGCAATAGTAACTTGTCAAGCACTTTTAAGCCGGTTACCTTGCTACCCCAAGGAGATACCCCATGACCCAGTCCATGCCTGCGCTTTTCCTGGCCGATTCCACCGGCCTGGATTTTCTCAATTCGATAGCCACCCCCATTGATACCCCCCTCGATTGGCTGGATGACGGCGAGGGGCTGCTCAGCTGGCTCGCGCAGGCGCGGCTGGTGCCGGAGGCGGTGCTCGAGGACATGCGCAGGCGAGCGATTCCGGGCGAGCTCGATCGGCTGGCCGATCAGGCCAGGGCGCTGCGCGAGTGGTTCCGGGCCTTCGTGCGCGCACATAAGGGACAGCCGTTGCACGCGGCCCAGCTGGCCGAACTCGAACCGCTCAATCAATTGTTGAAGCGCGATGAACGCTATAGCGAAATCGTGGCGCAAGAACACGATGCGTCGTTGGCGCCGCGCTTGATCCAGACGCGCCATTGGTCTTCGCCGGCGAGCTTGCTGCTGCCGGTCGCCGAAGCGATGGCGCAATTGGTCTGCACGGAAGATTTCAGTTACGTCAAAGCGTGCGAGGGCCCGACGTGTACCTTGTTGTTCGCCGACCACACGCGCGGCCATGCACGCCGGTGGTGCAGCATGTCGCTGTGCGGGAATCGCGCAAAGCAGGCAGCGCACCGGCATCGCATGAAGACAAACCAGAAAAACTGAACCACTGCGTTATCCATGACCCCGCCATCGTGCGTTTTCGACGCGATCTGCGCTTGAACGACCATCGGCGCTTTGGGCGGCATGCCAGACGCATACGCACATCCTGCCGGTGTATATCCATGCCGATCACGAAGAAGCACCATGGCAACCGGGCGGCGCCAGCCGGTGGTGGCTGCACCATTCCCTGCGCCTTATTCTCGCGTGTTCAATCCGGTACGCCAGGCGCGAAAGTTCGATCCGCATGGCGTGTACCTGCGCCGTTGGTTGCCGGAGTTGGCGGATGTATCCATCGATCCGCTGCATGAGCCGTGGGCCGATCCGGGCGTGGCCAAGCGCACCGGATATCCGCTGCCCATGCTCGATCTGGCGGTATCACGGCGGCAGGCGTTGGGGGCCTATGCGTCGTGGCGCAGGTTGGAGTGAGTGGAACGCGAACTCCAACGTTATAGGTACTTGCATGCCATCTTTGAACCCTCACCCCGGCGTTCGTCGGGGTGAGGATGATCGGCAACGACAATCAGCCATTGCGCCTGGGCAACTTCCAATCCGGCCGAATGAAATGGCAGGTATAGCCATTCGGATAGCGTTCCAGATAATCCTGGTGCTCCGGTTCCGCCTCCCAGAACGGTCCGGCCGGTGCGATTTCCGTGACCACCTTGCCGGGCCAAAGACCGGATGCATCGACGTCGGCCACGGTATCTTCGGCGACTTCCTTCTGCTTTTCGTCGCGATAGAAAATGGCTGAGCGGTAGCTCGTACCGACATCGTTGCCCTGGCGGTTTTTCGTGCTCGGGTCGTGGATCTGGAAGAAGAATTCCAGGATCTGCCGATAGCTGATGCGCGCCGGATCAAACACGATCTCGATCGCTTCGGCGTGCGTGCCGTGATGGCGGTAAGTGGCGTTCGGCACATCGCCACCGGTGTAGCCCACGCGCGTGGCGAGTATGCCCGGGTAGCGCCGCAGCAGATCCTGCATGCCCCAGAAGCAGCCGCCGGCCAGGATCGCGGTTTCGGTGTTGGTCGTCATGTGGTCGCCTCGCGTAAGCCGTTGTGGCTGCGCCCTATATCAGGGGTGGCGCGCCGCGGATCAAGTGTGGTCGCGGCGCGGACGGCAAGAAGATCATTCCTCCGTGACTTGTAGCCGCTCTGTTATTCCTGCCCATGGTGCTAACGTACGGCCCCCATACGCGTTTGCCGGAGCCCTTTCATGTCTCGTGCCCTCACCGCTGTTTCAACCGCCGCCACTCATCGCATGTTTTCGCGCCTGGCTTTGGCGATTGCGATGGGGCTTGCAGCGGGCAGTGCCGGTGCGCAGCAAACACCCACCGACAAGGTACCTGCGCCGCAGGACAAGCCATACCCCGGTACGGTAACGATCCACGTCGACGCGAACGATACGGCGCAGGGTATTTTCCGCGTGCACGAAACCATTCCCGTGCAGGCCGGCGCATTGACCTTGCTGTATCCGCAGTGGATTCCCGGCGATCACTCGCCCACCGGGCCGATCAACATGCTGGCCGGGCTCAAGCTCACCGCCGCCGGCAAGCCACTGAAGTGGAAGCGCGACGAATACAACGTGTACGCGTTCCATGTCGACGTGCCTGCAGGCGTGTCGAGCATCGATGCCAGCTTCCAATATCTATCGGGCCGCACGGATAACGAAGGCTTCGAGATCACGGATCGCATGATGGACATGGCATGGAGCAAGGTGCTGCTCTATCCGGCCGGCTATTTCTCGCATGGCATCACCTTTGCGCCGAGCGTGACGTTCGCGCGCGGCTGGCAATTCGGCACGGCGTTGGAGACCGCTTCGCAATCGGGCGATACCACCACCTTCAAGCCGGTCACCTTGAACAACCTGGTCGATTCGCCGATCTACGCCGGCCAGTATTTCAAGCGCGTGGATCTCAATCCCGGCGGCGAGGCGCCGGTGCATCTGGATATCGTCGCCGACGAGCCGAAGTATCTGGTGATAACGCCGGAGCAACTGCAAGCGCATCGCAACCTGGTGACACAGGCGACCAGGCTGTTCGGCTCGCATCACTACGATCACTACGATTTCCTGTTCTCGTTGTCCGACGTGCTGGCGGGCAACGGCACGGAGCATCATCAATCCAGCGAGAATGGCCTGGGCACCGACTATTTCACCGCATGGAGCGATGCCGCGCCGGATCGCGATCTGCTTGCCCACGAATACACCCACTCCTGGAACGGCAAATTCCGCCGCCCGGCCGATTTGTGGACACCCAATTTCAACGTGCCGATGGGCGACTCGCTGCTGTGGGTTTACGAAGGGCAAACCCAGTACTGGGGCTTTGTGCTTACTGCGCGCGCGGGTATGTGGTCTGCGCAGCAATTCCGCGACGCGCTCGCCATGGTGGCGGCCAACTACGAGCGCAACCGCGAAGGCTTCCAGTGGCGCAGCTTGGAAGACACCACCAACGATCCCACTGCCGCGCGCCGTTCCAGCCTGCCGTACCGCAGCTGGCAGATGAGCGAGGATTACTACAGCGGCGGCCAGATGATGTGGCTGGAAGTGGATGCGAAATTGCGCCAGCTTACTCATGACCATAAATCGCTGGACGATTTCGCGCGCGCTTTCTTCGGCGTCGACAACGGCAGCTATGTCACCAAGACCTATACCTTTGACGACGTGGTCGCCGCGCTCAACGGTGTGGCGCCTTTCGATTGGGCCAGCTTCTTGCGCGCGCGCGTCGACGAACTCAACCCGCCCCTGCAAAACGGCCTTGCCGCCACCGGCTGGAAACTGGTCTACACCGATCAGGAAAGCGCCTATGAAAAGGAGTACAACAGCCGCCCGCAATCGTCGCGGCATTTGTACAACTTCGCCTGGTCGATCGGCCTGACGATGGGCGACAACGGCCAGATCAACGACGTGCGCTGGGATGGCCCGGCATTCAAGGCGGGTGTCAGCACCGGCGCTACGCTGGTTGCCGTCAACGGCCAGAACTATTCCACCGACGTGCTGAAAAGCGCGATCACCGCGGCCAAGGCCAGCACCGCGCCGATCCAGCTGCTGCTGAAATACCAGGGCGGTTATCGCACGGTAGCGGTGGATTATCACGGCGGCCTGCAATACCCGCATCTGGTGCGCGTGGAAGGCACGCCGGATTATCTGGATGAGATCATCGCGGCGCGTAAGTAAGTGCTGCAGCTGAGTGGCTTGATGGCAAGGAAATGCAGGCTGGGATGACACTTCAGCGCCGCCATGTGCAAGCATCCTGGAATTTCATTCCGGTGGTATCTATGGCGCAAGGGAATTCTCCGGATGATTTATCCGGGCTTGAACGAGCGAAAATCCGCCGGCGAACCATCCTTGTTGGCGTTGCCCGTTTAGCGATTACGATATTGGTTATGGCTCTACTGGCGGGGATCGGCTTTTTGCTGTGGGTGATTCTTGCGCTCAATCTTCATGCGTTGAAGTGATCGGTGGAGAGGAAACCATGACCAAAGACGAAGCAGAACAGTTAAGCATCGCGCTTATGCAAATCGTGGGCATCCTGGATCAGAGCATCATGTTCGTGCGAGACAAGGACGATGAGGCTAACGGGCTTCAATATCGCCGCGCTGCAGGCAAGGTGATGGCCGGCATCTTCATGAATCTCGAAGAACCACTTTGGGAGCGTTTCCCGGAACTCAGGCCCCGACGAATGGGCGGCCCTTACAGGGTGAGCCCGGAGATCTATGAGCCACTGTTTTACGAGCGATATGGCGATGTTGAAGAAAATGACGAGTGAGTTGTTTTCCAGCAACTGATTTCACAATCCACAACAACGAATCCAGCCCTGAGGACCGCCATGACCACCCTCGCTCGCCGCCCCCAGGTTTGCGTGCTGGGAAGTGCCGAACCTGGCTCCAAGGCTTACCACCTGGCCGGCGAGGCGGGCGAATTGCTCGCTCGGTCGGGCATCACCGTCATCAGCGGCTGCGGCAGCCCCGCGACCCGAATCGCCGCACAACGTGCGCAGGCGGCTGGCGGGTTGGTCATCAGCATCATCCCGGACGCCGACATGCCGGCACCGGACTGGCCGGCGACGGTGGTCATACCCTGCGGCATGGGCGATGCGCGAAATCTGCTGATGGCGCTCGCCGGCGATGCGTGCATCGTTATCGGCGGCCGCGCCGGCACCATCTCCGAGGTGTGTCTCGCCTGGCTTCATCGCCGGCCACTGTTGCCGCTGGAAGGTTGTGGCGGTTGGTCGGACGGCTTGCTCAAGCATCCGCCTGACGAGCGGCAAAATTCGCCCATTTTGCCGTGGGATTCCGTGGCGACCCTGGAAGCCCGGCTCAGCGCCCTGGGCCTGATAAGATGACCCTCCGAGCAGAGCGCGGCGGCGCGGGTTGGGGTGAGCGGAACGAACCCCATGTAAGCACCTGCCTGTGCTGGCGTTCCTTTCGTGCCATACCCGCAACGAATGGCCGGCCAGGGAGCACTCACCGCTACGCCGGCCAACGTGGCCAATACCACGCCAGGCCGGTATCGAGTAACGAGACCAACCCATGCCTTCTCCCTGTTTGCAAGCTGTTCCTGTGGCGGAAACGCCCTGCATCCGCACGGTCGCGCAGCTGCCTATCCATCTGGCTGACGGCCGCGAGGCGGCCAGCACCATCTACAGCTTCAGCGGACTTTCCGATGGCAAGGAACATTTCGCGCTGCGCTTCGGCGATCGCGATACCGATGCGCCGCTCGTGCGCGTGCATTCCGAATGCATGACCGGCGACGTGCTCGGTTCGGCGCGCTGCGATTGCGGCCCGCAGTTGCAGGAATCGCTACGCAGGCTGCACGAGGAGGGCGGTTATCTGCTCTACATGCGCCAGGAAGGCCGCGGCATCGGGCTTTACGCCAAGCTGGACGCTTACCGTCTGCAGGAGCAGGGACATGACACCTACGCCGCCAACCGCGCCCTGGGCCATGGCGACGACGAACGCGATTACACCGCCGCCGCCGAGATGCTGAAGGCGCTGGGCGTATCGCGCATCACGCTCATCACCAACAATCCGGACAAGCGCAGGCAACTGGAAGCGCTGGGCATCGACGTGGCCGGCATGCGGCCCACCGGCGTTTTCTCCGGGCGCCACAACTTGCCCTATCTGGAAGCCAAGATCCGCCACACCCGCCACACCATGGTGTTGCCGGACGTGGCGGAAGAATCCTGACGACGGGACCCCATCCCCATGGCCGTCATTTCCGCGAAAGCGCATTGCTGTCCGGGAAAATGAAGTTCTTCAGAAATGCGCGGGCATAGCACCCCGCATCGAAAATTT
>NZ_DAIOEU010000065.1:0-24746 GCF_036746095.1 Dyella sp. | reverse complement strand
CCGCCAGGGCCGAATTATTTTCCCCGGACAGCAGTGCGCGAAAGCGGGAATCCATTTTGCTCTGATGCATCCTTAAAATGGATTCCCGCTTTCGCGGGAATGACGGCCATAGAGCTTCTGGCGCTTTTCGAGTCACGGCATCGACAGGCGACGCGAAGTGCTTGTGATCCATCATGTCGCCATGGATTTCGCAAAACGCATGCCGGACAGCAGTGAGCTTTCGCTGGAATGACGTCGTTTTAGCTTTCCCGCAAAAACGGCGAAAATTTCCCCGGACAGCAGTGAGCGAAGGCCGGAATCCAGTCGAAAATGGCGTGCGCAGCACATGACATAAGGGTGTTGCGTGCTTCGCACGACGCACTTAACTGGATTCCAGCTTTCGCTGGAACGACGAAGAGGGAGCTTCCGGCCATGAAAAGATCTTGGACGTAAGTTGCACTTGCTAGCGCGCCGCCAAACGCGCCTGCACTTCGGCATAAATCCGCGCACGCTTGGCGGAAAACCAGCCCAGCACGCCGGTCACCGGCATCGGCTGCAAGCCGGCCAGGCGCGCATGGGCCACACGCAGCAGGTGCGCGCGATGAAATTCCGCAAACGCATCGGCCAGCACCGGCGTCTGGAACGGCGGTTCCACAAATTCGTCCATGATGGTGCCGAGTACGGATGCGGCGCGGCGTGCAATATCGCTATTGGCGTTCGCCACGTTCGCATCGTTCTGTGGCACGTGGTACGCGCCCTCGATGGCGCACGCGAGCCGGTGGAATTCCGTGGCGTGCAAGGGCCGGCAATAAATCGGCGTTTTTGCGCGCGCCGTCAGCCACGCCTGGTCCACGCGCGCCAGCGCGCCGGAGTTGTTGGTGGCGATGTCCAGCGCATCGCTATAGCTATAGCCGTACTCGCCCATCAGTTCGATGGCCAGTTCCTCGCGTACCATCGGCTCGCCGCGGCGCAAGCCGTCGCGGCCATACCAGCGGATGTATTCGGGTGTGACCTGCATGAAACTGCCGCGCTGCGGACGGCTGAACACGCGTTCTTCCACTTCGCCATGCAACTGCGGATGCACGGCGCGCATGCCGGCGGCGCGCGCGGCCAGCAGGCGATCCATCAGCACCTCGGCGGTGACCAGCTCGTGGTGATAATCGCCATACAGACTGTCGTCATCGACGTGCGCGAAATACACAAAGCGGATGTGCCGCACCACGCGCATGGCACGCCGTGCGCGCTTGGCCGGATCGAACAGACGGCGCTTCCACGCACGACCGTCCTGCACGGCGCGGGCACCGTGCGCGGAGGGCAAATCGCTGAGCAAACGGCCGACTTCGCGATCGGAAACGTGAGCAGTAGTCACTTTGTTGCCATCTGAAGAACGCGTCGAAAAATCCGATTCACACACACCGACATCCTCGAACTGCGAGCGCACGGCCACCCATGCCGCTGCTCGGCGCATTGAAGAATCCCGTGCCTGCCCACCTACGGCCGCACGCGGCCACGCGCATGGAAGCACACGCTCCCATACGCTGTGGACAGCCTTGCGAATACCTTCGCGGTGAACGGATCAGCCGGGCGGGGAAAGCCGGCCGATGCCTCAAACTCCGTGCGCCAGGAATAGCCCGATGTGTTAGGGCCGAATCATTCGCATGAACGCTCTGCGTTCATGCGGGATCCGTACGCATCGAAAGCCACCGTGAATCCGCGAATGCCAGTGGGGGAATTGCTTCGCGGGATTGCACTCGTCCATGCGCTGCACCGTTGGGGACGGCAGGCAGGCATACACGCCCTGGGAAGCGCGCATTATAACGAGAACTGCGTCACAAACGTTAAATTCATGACCTATGGCCCATGCATTTTTCAAGCATACGTATGCTTTGCCCGGGTGCATCCATTGCCTACGCCGAGGGTGGCCCTTTCAGCTCAACCATGTTGCCTTGCGGATCAAACAGATAAATGGAAGGGCCTTCGCCCTTGGCGCCATAACGGCTACCGATCTCGCCCACCCGCACGCCGTGCGCCTGCAGGTGCGCCAGGATGGCGGCTTCGTCGTAATCGGCCACGCTCAGGCATAGGTGATCCAGGTTGTGCCCCTCCGTGCCCGGCCCTTTGCCGCCGTGGCGGCCCAGCTTGCCGTCGATGCTGACCAGGTCGATCAACGACTGGCCCGCACGCAGCTGCGTCAGGCCAATTTCCTCCTGGCGGCGCTCCACGCTGCAGCCGAGCACGTCGCAATAGAAGGCCTGCATGGCCGGCACGTCATAGGCGCGCAGGACGACGTGGTCGAGCTGTTCGAGGCGGAACGGCGGTTTGTTCATCCAGTTAGCTCCGCTCATTGCGAAATGCCCTGTCTCGTCGTCATTCCGGTGGCCGGAATGACGACGCCCTTATTGCATGCGACAAGGCCGGCGCGAGGTATAATGCGCGCCTTGACGTACATGGTGGGAGAAGCGGGCAAGCACCCGCTGCCGAAGGCGCAACGCCCGTAATCGCTCAGGCCCCATACCGCCATCTACCCAAGACTCTGGAGAGACCGGTTCAATCCGGCGCCGAAGGGGCACGAAGCACAGGGTTTAGCGAACCTGCTCTTCCAAACTCTCAGGCAAAAGGACAGAGGGGCGCCCCGCGTGCGGCCTGCACGTTTTCTTCGGACGCCCTTGCCCATGAGCCAGAACAACTCCCCTTCCCTGCGCGACCTCGAACACCACGACGCGTTCATCGAGCGCCACATCGGTCCCAACGATGCCGAAATCGCACAGATGCTCAGCGCGATCGGCTACGACTCGCTGGAAGCGATGACCGACGCCATCGTGCCGGACCAGATCAAATCGCAAGCACCGCTGGCGCTGCCGGCAAGCATCACGGAAGAAGAAGCGCTGGCGAAGATCCGTGCCATCGCGCGCAAGAACAAGGTGTTCAAGAACTTCATCGGCCAGGGTTACTACGGCACGCTCACGCCGAACGTCATCCTGCGCAATATTCTGGAAAACCCCGCGTGGTACACGGCATATACGCCGTACCAGGCCGAGATCTCGCAAGGCCGCATGGAAGCGCTGATCAACTTCCAGACCATGGTGGCCGACCTCACCGGCATGGACATCTCCAATGCCTCGCTGCTGGACGAAGCCACCGCCGCCGGCGAAGCGATGACCCTGGCCAAGCGCTCGGCGAAATCCAGGAGCAACGTGTTCTTCGTCGCCAGCGACGTGCATCCGCAAACGCTGGAAGTGCTGCATACGCGCGCTGACGGCGTGGGCATCGAACTGCACGTGGGTGAACCGGCGGACGCGTCCAAGGTGGACAGCTTCGGCGTGTTGCTGCAGTACCCGAACACCTATGGCCAGATCGGCGACTATCGCGCGGTGGCCGAAGCGGTCCATGCACGCGGCGGCATCGTTGCCGTCGCTACGGATTTGCTCGCGCTGACCTTGATCGCCTCGCCCGGTTCGTGGGGCGCGGACATTGTGATCGGCAACAGCCAGCGCTTTGGCGTGCCGTTCGGTTTCGGCGGCCCGCACGCTGCTTATCTAGCTTGCCGCGATGCGTACAAGCGCTCCATGCCGGGCCGCCTGATCGGCGTATCGGTGGACGTGGAAGGCAAGCCGGCCTATCGCCTCACCCTGCAGACACGCGAGCAGCACATTCGCCGCGAGAAGGCGACATCCAACATCTGTACCGCACAGGTGCTGCTGGCGGTGATGGCCAGCATGTACGCGGTGTATCACGGCCCGGATGGCCTCAAGCGCATTGCCTACCGCACGCATCGCTTTGCCGCCATTCTTGCCGCAGCACTGCGTCGCGCCGGTTTGACGGTCGGCACCGACTTCTTCGACACGCTGCACATCACCAACGTGGATGCCGATGCGATCCACGCCAAGGCTGCCAGTGCCGGATTGAATCTGCGCCAGATCCATGGCCAGAGCGTAGGCATCAGCCTTGATGAAACCACCACGCGCGCCGACGTCATGGCGCTGGCCAAGTTGTTCAGTGCCGAGATCGTCGACATCGACGAAGCAAACGCCAGCACGCCGGACGAACTTCCAAAAGCACTGCTGCGCAAGGAAGCCTTCCTGCAGCATCCGGTGTTCAACACGCACCACAGCGAACACGAACTGCTGCGCTACATGCGCTCGCTGGCCGACAAGGACCTGGCGCTGGATCGCACCATGATTCCGTTGGGCAGCTGCACCATGAAGCTCAACGCCACCGCCGAAATGATTCCGGTGACCTGGCCGGAATTCTCCAGCATCCATCCGCTCGCTCCCGCCGACCAGACGCAAGGCTACAAGCAGCTGGTCGACGAACTGGAAGCCATGCTGGTGGAATGCACCGGCTACGATGCGGTAAGCCTGCAGCCGAACTCCGGCGCGCAAGGCGAATACGCCGGTTTGCTCGCCATTCGCGCCTACCACCGCTCGCGCGGCGACGATAAGCGCGACATCTGCCTGATTCCGGAATCCGCGCACGGCACCAACCCCGCTTCCGCGCAGATGTGCGGCATGACGGTGGTAGTCACCAAGTGCGACAGCAACGGCAACGTGGACGTCGAAGACATCCGCGCCAAGGCGGAGAAGTATTCCGACCGCCTCGCCGCGCTGATGATCACCTACCCCTCCACGCACGGCGTGTTCGAGGAAGACGTAGTACGTATCTGCGAGATCGTGCACCAGCATGGCGGCCAGGTGTATACCGACGGCGCCAACATGAACGCGCTGGTCGGCCTGGCCAAGCCCGGCAAGTGGGGCTCGGACGTTTCGCACCTCAACCTGCACAAGACCTTCTGCATTCCGCACGGCGGTGGCGGCCCGGGCGTGGGCCCGTGTGCGGTGAAATCGCATCTCGCGCCGTTCCTGCCGCGCACGCTCGGCGGCGAAGGCAAGGTGGGCATGGTCAGCGCAGCCAGCTTCGGCAGCGCCAGCATCCTGCCGATCTCGTGGATGTACATCGCGCTGATGGGCCAGCAGGGTCTGCGCAAGGCCACGCAGGTGGCGCTGCTCAACGCCAACTACATCGCCAGGCGCCTGGCCTCGCATTACGAAACGCTCTACACGGGCCGCAACGGCCTGGTCGCGCACGAATGCATCCTCGACCTGCGTCCGCTCAAGGACAGCACCGGCATCAGCGCCGAAGACGTGGCCAAACGCCTGATCGATTTCGGCTTCCACGCACCGACGCTGAGCTTCCCCGTGCCCGGCACGCTGATGGTGGAACCGACCGAAAGCGAATCGATGCACGAGCTGGATCGCTTCATCGACGCGATGATCCAGATACGCGACGAAATCCGCGCGATCGAAGACGGCCGCCTGGACCGCGAAGACAACCCGCTGAAAAATGCGCCGCATACCGCCACCATGGTGACCGGCACGGAGTGGACGCACGCCTATCCGCGCGAACTGGCTGCGTTCCCGCTGCCGAGCCTGAAGCTGCAGAAGTACTGGTCGCCGGTGGCGCGCGTGGACAACGTCTACGGCGACAAGAACGTGATGTGCGCTTGCATTCCGGTAGACGCGTATAAGGAAGAGGCGGAGGTGTAAGCCGCTTTGGCATCACACAGGAAACCCCGCTTCATGCGGGGTTTCCTGTAGGGCGGATTCGCATCGAATGACGCTTGTTTGAATGCTTGCGACGATCCATCCGGCCTACGGGACAGCGTGCGCCGGCACGGGACAATGCACGCTTGCGCAGATCACGCGCAACAACTCCGATTCCGCCGGGGTCACCACGCCATCCGCACGAATCGCGCTCAGCAAACTCTGGACGACGATTTCCTTGGCCGCAGGCATCAGCCGATCCAGGTCATCCAGCGCGCTATCGAAAGGCGCCTGCCAATCCAGCGGCAAGGCCTGCCATAGGGCGGCCGCACCGGGAAAAGCCTGGTTCATCGCCAACAACCATGCACGACGCGCGGCGGCCTCGTCGTTGGCACCATAAGTGGCCACGACGGCGCAAACGAGTGCCACGCTGTCGCGACAGGCCGGTAGCTTTTTCTGTCCGTCGACCGGTGCGCTGCGCGGCTTGCATGCTTCCAGCAAATGCATGCGCAGCAATCGCACCAGGCAGTAATCATCCAGGCCTACCAGCGGGTCGATGCCGACCACGCCATCGAGCGTCTCCAGCAAGGTCTGCTGGCGCCCCTGCGGCAGTTGCTTGAGCGCAGGAAAAGCCAGCGACAGCAGCGGCATGTGCGAAGTGGGCGGCAGCGCTTCCATTTCGACGGCGAACTCGCTCGCCGTCGATTGCACATCGTCGCCGAAAGCATTCGCGACCAGCCTGGCCTGTCTTGCGCGAAGCTCCTGGTGCCTGGACATGACGAGCGCCAGCACGACAGCGATCGCGGATTCGGGCTGCCTGACCGCCTCTCTCAAGCGGGTGAACGTGTCTCGCGTCGAAACCGTGGCGTGCGGGACGGATTCCACCACGGCAGTGGCCGCCGGCGCCGCAGCCACCTGCGTGGCCGCCACCACCGCGCCTATCACCGGGCCACCGGGCCACTCCAGTGGCGGCAATTCACGGGGGGGCTGCATCGCACCGTCATGAGCGGCCGAAGCCGCCTGGACTTTTGCCTTGAGCTCTACCAATTGCTGCTCGCGGAAATAAGGCTCCAACAGGCGAATGCGTTCCATCAAAGGCGGATGCGTGGCAAACCATGCGCTGAAATGATCCACATCGCCAAGCATCATGTGCGCGATTTCATGGCGATTGGCGATTTGCAAACGCGAACCTTCCGCCGACGCGGCAATTTTCTTCAACGCACCGGCAATGCCACCGGTTTGCCGCGTGAATTGCACGGCGCATGCATCGGCAAGCGTTTCGCGCGATCGCGCCACGCCCGCCTGGATCAAGCGGCCGAAGAAATGCCCGATCGAACCGATGAGCATCAGCGCAATGCCGATCAGGAACCACGCCGACAACCGGTTGCGGTCGTCCTCGCTGTCCCAGATACCGGTATTGCCTCGCGACCAGGTCATCTGCCGGCCGATGATCGACAGCGCCATGATGCCGAACAGCAATCCCATCAAGCGAATATTAAGTCGCATATCGCCGTTCAATACATGGCTGAACTCGTGGGCGATGACGCCTTGCAGTTCATCACGCGTCAGCTTGTCCAGGCATCCTCGTGTCACGCAGATGGCGGCATCGGAAGGCGAGTAGCCGGCCGCGAATGCATTGATGCCGGGCTCGTCCGGCATCAAATAGATATCGGGCACGGGCGTGCCCGAAGCAATCGCCACTTCCTCAATGACGTTACGCAATTGGCGCAGCGCCGGATCCTGCGTGTCCGGCGGCACCGGCTCTCCGCCCACATCCTCCGCCACCGCCTTGCCACCGGCGGAAAGACTGCTGATGCGATATGCCGCGCAGCCGGCGATCAGGCCAAGCACGGCGAGTGTGCTGATGGCCAGCAGCGAAGCATGCGGGATCTTCACCCAAGGTCCCACCACCACCGCCACCAGCATGTCCACGGCAAACACGATGGCGAGTACGGCCGCGACGAAAAGCATGACCAGCACGCGGGTGCTTTCCCGTACGCGCGCCTGTTCCGCAAAAAAGTCCATCCCGCCCCCAGGTCAGGAACGCTGTATGCCTACCGACGACATCGATCGATCAAGCGAAGGAAACTTTAGGTGCTTCACGCACCGCCGCGTCTTCGATATTGAGCGGGTGAGCTTGCGTGAAGCTGAAGCTGCTGGCGATGAAGGAACTCGGAAACATTTCGCAACGGTTGTTGTACGTCATTACCGAGTCGTTATAAGCCTGCCTGGCAAAGGCCACGCGATTCTCCGTGGAAGTCAGTTCCTCGGAAAGCTGCGCCATGGTTTCGTTGGCCTTCAAGTCCGGATACGCCTCGCTGACGGCAAACAGCCGGCCGAGACTTTGATTCAAACCGGTCTCGCTGGCGGCAAGCTGCGCCATCGCAGCGGGATCGCCTGGCTTTTCCTTTGCATCGGCCAAGCCTTTGACGGCCATGTTGCGCGCCTGGATAACGGCCTCCAGCGTGCCGCGTTCGTGCGCGAGATAAGCCTTGGCGGTTTCGACCAGGTTGGGGATCAGGTCGTGCCGGCGCGTCAGCTGCACGTCGATCTGCGCAAACGCATTTTTATAACTGTTCCGCGCGGTGACCAGCCCGTTGTAGAGCGACACCACATAGCCGACAACCAGCACGATCAGCGCCAAAAAGACCAGCAGACCCATGGCCATTCCCCCTTAGCGACGCCGCACCGCGTCGTGAAAACGAGCATAGCATAGGGTTGCCAGGGGAAATGTGGCGCCAAAAACGCCAAGGAGGCCCTGATCTATTCCGTTTGCGCGGCGCAGGAAAATGGCCGTCTTGGCCAGCTGCGCGGCACGGCCTGCGGGCCTTTCAACCTGTCCGGACCACACTGTATGCGGGTACGCGGAATAGACCGGAGCTTCCCTAGATCATCCGTTTTTTTACCGGTGCGCCGGGCGGCGGATCGAGACCGCCACGCGCTCCGCTTGCCACCGTGCTGCCGGACAAACGCTGCTTGCGCGTTTCTTGCTGGCGAAGCCGATTGAGATGGGTACCACCTGCCTGATACGTGTCACCGTTTTCAGGCATGGACAGCGCCGCTTCCTCACCTGCCGGATTGCCGATCGCTTCCCGCTCGTTGTCTTCATCGCCGAAACCGTGATGCGGGAGCGCCTGTCCGGTACCACTGATGCCACCGGCGCCGCCGGCCTTCTTCATCGCCTGGGCGGCGACGCTGGACTGCGTTCCGTCGGCACTCTGGCGATATGCCGTTTTTCCGCGAGGACTACCGCTGCGTTGATCGGATGAACGATGCTCAACCATGACGCCTCTGCTCCGTCGAACGAGACGCACAGGATGCACTTGCGCAAGTCAGCAGTACGTAGAAATAGGGTTTATGGGTGCGCGCGTCATCCCATGTGAAACAAACCGGAGGCACGACGGATGCGGTTGCCTGCGTGCTTCGTCACCACGCCTGCCCGCCATGTGCCCAAACGCATGCTTCCTTTGGTGGACACATGATTGGAAAAGCTAGCCCTGCACGGGCACGCGGCCCAGCCCGGTAGATGCCGCCGGGGCCGACTCGTAGCGATTGCGCCCTTTGCTCTTGGCGCGATAGAGCGCGCGATCGGCTTGGTCCAGCATGACCACAGGATCCATCGGCGTTTGCGCTACCTGGCTCGAAATACCAATGCTCACCGTGACATATCCCGACGGGCAATTCGGATGAACGATCTGCAATCGCTCGATCGCCTGTATCAAGCGCTGCGCGACGTCTTGCGCAACATCCATCGTGGTATCCACCAGCACCACGGCGAACTCTTCGCCGCCATAGCGCGCCACCACGTCATGGGCACGCACCCGGCTGCTGCTCAGCGCGCAAGCCACCTGTACCAGGCAGGCATCGCCGGCAATATGGCCGAGACTGTCGTTGTATTGTTTGAAGAAATCGATATCGATCATCAACACCGAGCAGTAACTTCCGCTGCTTCGCCCCTCTTCCAGCGCTTCGCGCAAGCGCGTATCGAGCATGGCGCGATTGGCGATGCCGGTAAGCGGATCGCGTCCCACCTGCTGTTCCAGCCGCCACGTGCTCAGGTCCACGGCTCGCTGCCGGTCCAGGCTGCGGCTTTGAATGAACGCCATGCGCAAGCCGTAGAACAGGACCGCGGCACTCCCCGCCAGCAAGCTGGGGACCAGGCTGACGCGCGAGGTGCTGATGCTGAGCATCACCACCACCATCGTCAGGATGATCGGCGCGAACGAGGAGATGGTTTGCGAGACCGCCAGCGAGGGATGGTACGCACGCAACCAGCGCGGCGGCTGCCGCACCGCCACCAGCACCACCAGCGCATGGGGAATGTCGATCAGCGAGCCGGCCCACCATGGCAGACCATGCATTTCGAGACGGTTGTAGATCGCTGCAACCGCGGCATTGACCAGCAGATGCGCACTCGCCGCGTAATAGAAATAGCGCCAGCGAAAACTGCGCGCGCCGAGCAGGCGCAGTATCGCCATGCCGGCCAGTGAAAAGTCGATCGCATCGGCCAGATAGAGCACCACGTAAATACTGGCGGGGTCCGAGGCCAACGGTCCACTGAGCAGTTTGGTAAAAAACAGATACAGCAGCGCCGCCACCATGCAGGACAACACCAGATCCAGCACGGCCACCGTGCGCGCTTCATCCGGCGCAAACGAACGGGTGACCATGAACATGCAAGGGATCACATACAGGCTGGAAAGAACCGTCGCGAGCGCAGCCAGATAACCGCTTTGGTCGCCCACTGTCATGGCCAGCACATTGGTGCCTGCCCATAGCACCTGCATCTGCAGCGCCAGCCCCATCAGCAGCCACGGCAAACGGAGCAGCGCCGGGCTGCGCCGATAGCGCATGAAAGCCGCCCATACCGCCGCCGCCATGACCGCGATCATGGCCAGCTGGGGCAGCACGGCTTCGGCGTGGCCACTCCATTTCGCCAGGCCTAGGTGGGCGATCAGCAGCAGGACGACTAGCCAGACAGCAAACAAATCATTTCCCCCTGAAAGCTATGGCAAGCGCGGTGATACGGCACCCATGGACAAAATGCGTCACGTGCGCAGGCGCACGGTCCGCCACCGGGCAACCCGAACGCGAGCAGGTCATCGGCGAATTGAGCCCACCCACCGACCACCCCGCGCAACACCCGCCAATGCCGTGGATACAGCAAGCAAGTTACGGGCCTTGCACTTCAGCCTTGTTCCAAACGGAAATATTGGCGGCACAACCGTTGCTTCATGCTTGTTTTCCTGATGCCCACGCTGGGAGCGGCCGCGATGAGCTCGATTGAAAACAAGCTGGAACTCGATAACGACACCTACAAAACGCTGCTGGAATCGACGCGGGCGATTCCCTGGAAAATCGATTGGGAAACCATGCGGTTTGCGTATATCGGGCCGCAGATCGAGGACCTGCTGGGCTGGGCGCCTGACAGCTGGGTGTCGGTTCAGGACTGGGCGGATCGCATTCATATGGAAGATCGCGAATGGGCCGTGAACTTCTGTGTGGCGCAATCCAAAGCCGGCGTGGATCATGAGGCCGATTATCGCGCCTTGAAAAAGAACGGCGACTACGTATGGATTCGCGACGTAGTGCACGTAGTGCGCCGTGACGACGGCGCGGTCGATTCGCTGGTCGGCTTCATGTTCGACATCAGCGAACGCAAGCGCACCGAAGAGCAGCTCGCGGCGCTGCGCCGCGAACTGGAAGAACTATCGTTCAAGGACGGCCTCACGGGTGTTGCCAACCGCCGCCGCTTCGATATGGTGATGGAAGCGGAGTGGAACAACGCCTGCCGCCATAAACAGCCATTGTCGCTGCTGTTGCTGGATATCGATTTCTTCAAGCAATACAACGACCGTTACGGGCATCTGGACGGCGACCAATGCCTGAAGCGGGTAGCCAGACTGATCACCCTGGCGGCTGATCGCCCACGTGATTTCGTCGCGCGCTTCGGCGGCGAGGAGTTCGTCGCCGTGCTTCCCGATACCCATGAAAGCGAGGCCTACAAGATCGCCTCGCGCTGCCGTGACTTGATTGCCGGCGAACATATTCCGCACGAAGGCTCGGCGATCGGCAAGTACGTCACCGTCAGCATCGGGCTCGGCACCATGAGTCCCGAATGCAGCGATGAAACGCATGCATTCATCAAATCGATCGACCGGCGCCTGTATGAAGCGAAACAGCGAGGGCGAAACACCATCGTCAACGGCTGACGGCCGGGCTCGTTGCTGTGACCCGCTCACCGCATACGCCGCTACGGCGTGCGGTTGGTCAATGATCGCAACACCTGCTCCAGCGACACGCTACCGAAACATCGCTGCGAGGCCTCATGCTCGAAATCGATCCACCCCTCGTTGAAACCATCGAGCATCCGCATACGTGGTTCCGGATGCTGCATGCCCTGGCGGCGAAACAGTTGCTCCCAACTATCGCGCGCCACCATGTCCGCGCGCACGGCATGTCCCAGCGCGGCGGCATAGCCGTCAGCAATGTCGTTAGCGCTGTAGCGGCGCGGCCCTTCCAGTTCGACCACGTGCACACCGTGCCAGTGATCCATCAACATCTGCGCTGCAAGGCGGCCGATATCGGCCGTGGCCACCATGGGGATGGGATGCGCCAACGGCTGCAGGAAACTGGGAATGACGCCGCTCCTGGCCGAGGCAAGGTCCCATTTGGCGTTTTCCATGAACCAGGCAGCGCGCAGAAAACCCACCGGCATATCCAGCTGGCGCAAAGCCGCTTCGACCATCCGGGAATTGTTGAGCAGCGAGAATTGCTCGACGTGCGCGCCTACCGTGGACAGGAATACCAGCTTTCCTGGCGCAGCCGTTTCGGCCGCTATCGTCAGGGCATCGATAATCTTGCTTATCTCCGGAAAACCAGGCGCAGGATCGTAATCGGGTGGAATCATCACGAAAACACCGTCCACACCCGCGAAGGCTTTGGCGAGGCTGGCCGCATCCTGCACGGACGCCTGCGCCACCTCGCATCCTGCCGCCACCCATTCGGCGGCTTTTGCGGCATCACGTACCAGCACGCGCACTTGTTGGCCCGCGTCCAGCAGGTTTCGCGCCACCTGACTGCCTACCTGCCCCGTTACACCCATGACAGCAAACATTTTCAATTCTCCATCCCAGCAGGCAACCTGCCATCGCGATGGACGGCATTCTCCGCCCCGGGCCATCATTTCGCGATAACATGAATGTCATGATATTCATGACAGAAAGGCATCAGCGTGGCCTTTGACGAACGCCTGTTGAATGGCATGAGCGTACTGTGCGCGGTCGTCGACACCGGCAGTTTCGCCGGCGCCGGCGAAACACTGGACATGTCGCAGTCCGGTGTCAGCCGCGCCATCGCACGGCTGGAAGCTCGGCTCGGCGTACGCTTGTTCGATCGCACCACGCGCTCAGTCAGTCTGACCGACGAAGGCCGGCGCCTTTACGCGCAAGTCATGCCGCTGCTCAGTGGGCTGGAAGAAGCCGCCAGCTCCGCAAGACAAGGACGCAGCGTCGTGCGCGGGCGCTTGCGCGTCAACATGGATCCTTTCTTTTCACGCATCACGCTCGCCCCCAAGCTGGGCGCCTTCCTGCAAAAGCATCCGGAACTGGAATTGGAACTGGTCACGCGCGACAAACTGGGCGACATGGTGGCCGAAGGCTTCGACCTGGCCGTCCGTTTTGGCGAACCGCAGCCATCGAGCCTGATCGCGCGCAAGCTACTGGAAACCCGCATCCTCACCGTCGCCTCGCCCGCGTACCTCAAGCGCCACGGCCGTCCTGGCATGCCTACCGATCTTGCCAGCCATGGACACATCTGCATCCAGTATCGCGATCCTGAAACGGGTCGCCCGTTCGAGTGGGAGTTTCATCGCGGTCGCAAAAAAATCCCTGTCGCCACGCATGGCCCCCTTACCGTCAACGATGTGGGAACCATGCACAGCGTTTGCGCTGCGGGCTATGGCATCGCGCAAGTCATGGCGTTTGGCGTGGAGCCATGGCTGGCCAGCGGCAAATTGGTCGACCTCTTTCCCGATTGGCCGGATGAACGGTTTCCGCTGTATGCGCTGTATCCCTCACGGCAGTACGTGCCGGCCAAGACGCGCGCTTTCCTGGACTTCGTCGCGGCGCTTCAGCATTGAACGCCCATGACGCAAGATGACTTCGTCCGCGTCATACCGATGCCGCGATGAATTCCCGCAGCCATTGATGCGCCGGATCACGATGCACGCGTTCGTGCCAAAGCATGGACATTTCGTAGCCAGGTACGTCGACGGGTGCATCCACCACTTTCAGCTGGCGATGGTCACGAACCAGGCGTGCCGGCAACATCGCCACGAGATCGGTATGGGCCACCGCCTCGCGCACGAACAGGAAATGCGGGACGGAAAGCACGACTTTGCGCGCCATGCCCGCTCTCGCCAGCGCTTCATCGGTAACGCCCAGGAACCCGCCACCGTCCGGCGAGACGATGACATGCTCGAGCTGGCAGAACTGCTTCGGCGTGGGCCGCCGCTGCAAACGCGGATGACCGGCACGCCCCACCAGCACGTATCGCTCCTTGAACAGCGTACGGCGGCGCAAGCCGAGCGGTGAGCCTGCGGTGGTGTGAAAAGCCAGATCAATCTCGCCCTGCTCCGCCTGCCTGGCGATGCGCGCCGGCATCATTTCCACCACAGCCAGCCGCGTCGCCGGTGCCGCGGCGCGCAGGCCGTGCAAGGCAGGCAGCACGATGGTGGATTCGCCGTAGTCGGTGGCGGCAATACGCCAGGTATGAGTGGCTTCGGCCGGATCGAAGGGTTTGACTGGCGCGATGGCGCCGTTGAGCGCCTCCAAGGCTTGGCGCAGCGGCTCGCGCAAGGCTTCTGCACGTGCGGTCGGGCGCATGCCGCGGGGACCCGGCAGCAACAACGGATCGCCGAAGAAATCCCGCAGTTTGGCAAGCTGAATGCTCACCGCGGGCTGCGAGAAGCTCAACCGCTCCGCCGCACGGGTAACGTTGCGCTCGGCAAGCAGCGCGTCGAGGCTGAGCAGCAGGTTGAGATCCAAGCGCCTGAGATTACTCATGGCAATACCAGGAATATTTGAAATTAATTTCCAATATACCTGATTCGTTCCTATGCTGCGGGCATTCCAAAGCATGAAAGGTCCCGCCATGAATGTATTGCTCGTCTACGCGCACCCGGAGCCCAAATCGCTGAACGGTGCCTTGAAGGATTTCGCCGTAAAGCGCCTGGAAGCCGCCGGGCACACCGTGCAGGTTTCCGACCTGTATGCCATGCAATGGAAAGCGGTGTTGGCTGAAGACGACAGTCTCGACGGCAAGCTTGGCGATCGCTTCGAGCCGTCACGCGACTCCAGGCATGCCTATCAAAACGGGCGGCAGCGCGAAGACATCGCACACGAGCAGGAAAAGCTGCGCTGGGCCGATACCGTGATCCTGCAATTTCCGCTGTGGTGGTTTTCGATGCCGGCGATCATGAAAGGCTGGATCGAGCGCGTGTATGCCTACGGTTTTGCATACGGCGTCGGCGAGCACTCCGACACGCATTGGGGCGACCGCTACGGCGAAGGCACGCTGGCCGGCAAGCGTGCGATGCTGATCGTTACCACCGGCGGCTGGGATTCGCATTACAGCCCGCGCGGCATCAATGGCCCGATCAACGACATTCTGTTTCCCATCCAGCACGGCGTGCTGTATTACCCGGGCTTTGACGTGTTGCCGCCTTACGTGATCTATCGAACCGGCCGGATGGATGACGTGAGATTGGCAAAGATTTGCCAGGAGTTAGGTGAGCGCCTGGATAGTCTCGAAAAGACCGCACCGATACCGTTCCGCAGGCAGAATGCCGGTGATTACGAGATACCCTCGCTGACCTTGCGTGACGATATAGCACCAGAGCAATCGGGATTCGGCATACACGTCGAAGACGGGAGCCAGCAAGGCATCCTGACGAAGCAGCGCAGGCTGGGATGAGAATGCCTGCAATACGAAACAACCGGCGGGGGTTGCCGTCTCCACTTAGTCACTGAAGCGTCAGAGGGGGCCACCCCTTTCTCTTGCGCCTTCTCCGCTTTGCCCGACACGCACCGCTGGCGCGGAATCGGGGATGCTGCGAATAACCCATCTAGCAATCACAAACGGCCTAAGCACGAAAAACAATCCGCATGCTATCTGCACAAGGTAGAGCGCCGCATTGATCTTACCCACGTCGCCTAGCACGTCGAACGCCGAAGCGTTGTTCCAACGCGACATGGATATCGCCCTTAGCCATAAGTCGACCAGCGGAATCGCCGAAGCCTTCAACCACCACAACCCCATCAACACGCAGCCGGCCACGATGATGTGGCCCAACGAGAGCGTGGCGTTTTGTGGCTGAGGGATGCCTGATAGCGCTGCCGTGGCTAACGAAGCACTGAACATCCATACCAGGGCGGCAGTCGCCAGGAACACGACCACCACTATGACGGCTATCCATAGTGAGTTACCGCCCGGGGACGGGTTGAATCGTTCGATGGCCGTTGCAATGGCAAAGGATTGAATGCTGCCCCATACCAGCCATAAGGCAAACAACCGTAAGCCCGGCTACAAAATGCTTTGGTGTCATCGTCATCTCTCCGTGTCGCAAAAACCTTCCTTGCTGCTGGCACGAAGAATGCCGTCACCTTGATCGAACACAGGTGTGACGCTTTTCCATACACAGCAAAAAGGCCCCGAAAGGAGCCCTTTTGTTGAATCTTCGCAAACACCCTGTGCTTACGCAAACGGATCATCCAACACGATCGTGTCGTCACGATCCGCACCTGTCGCTACGATGGCCAGGCGGCAACCAGACAACTCTTCGACTGCACGCAGATAAGCACGCGCCGCCGGCGGCAGCTTGTTCCAGTCGCGGATGCCGGCGGTGGATTCGCTCCAGCCGGGGAATTCCAGGTAGACCGGCTTGCATTCGGCCCAGCCGTCGGCATCGAGCGGGGCGAGCTCGCGGCGCTTGCCGCGGTATTCGTAGGCGATGCACACCTTGATGGTTTCCAGGCCGTCGAGCACGTCGAGCTTGGTGATGGCCAGGCCGTTGATGCCGTTGATCTGCACCGCGCGCTTGAGTGCCACCAGGTCGATCCAGCCGCAGCGGCGCGGACGGCCGGTGCTGGCGCCGAATTCGTTGCCGACCTTGCGCAGGCGCTCGCCCATGTCGTCGTGCAGTTCGGTCGGGAACGGACCGCCGCCGACGCGCGTGGCGTAGGCCTTGCAGATGCCGAGCACGTAGTCGATATCGCCCGCGCCCACGCCGGTACCGGCGAGCGCGCCGCCCACCGTGGTGTTGCTGCTGGTGACGTAGGGATAGGTGCCGTGGTCGATATCGAGCAAGGCGCCTTGCGCACCTTCGTACAGGATGTTGCCGCCTTCCTTGCGCACGTCGTGCAGGATGGTGGCGACGTCGTCGACCATCGGGCGGATGAACTCGCCATAGGCGATCGCGTCATCCAGCACTTTCTGGTAGTCCACCGGCTCGGCCTTCAGCCACTGGGTGAGGATGAAGTTGTGGTATTCGACCGCGCACTTGATCAGATCGGGCAGTTCGTGCGGATACATCAGGTCGGCCACACGCACGCTGCGGCGCGCGACCTTGTCTTCATAAGCCGGGCCGATGCCGCGGCCGGTGGTGCCGATGGCCTTGCCGCCAGCGGCGACTTCGCGCGCCTTATCGACGGCGATGTGGTAGGGCATGATCAGCGGCGTGGCCGGGCTGATCTTCAGGCGCGGACGCACGTTCACGCCCTGCGCTTCCAGCTCTTCGATTTCCTGCTTGAGCGCGGCGGGCGACAGCACCACGCCGTTGCCGATCAGGCACAGCGCGTCGTCGCGCAGGATACCGGAAGGAATCAGGTGCAACACGGTCTTCTTGCCCTTGATGACCAGGGTGTGGCCGGCGTTGTGGCCACCCTGGAAACGTGCCACCGCGCCGACGCGCTCAGTCAACAGGTCGACGATCTTGCCTTTGCCTTCGTCGCCCCACTGTGCGCCAAGAATTACGACTGACTTGCCCATGATGCTTCTCGCTCTAAAGCGTTCCGATCGGCGGAACGGGTAAATGGAAAACCTAAGCCACGGTGATGACCGCGTGGTGAAACCTGTTCAATGCATCAGCCGCAACGTCAGCAGGCCGATGCCGATGGCAATCGCGCCGCAGACGCGCAAGACGCGCGGCTCCATCTTCGACGCTTCGCGCATCACCGACTGCCAGCCATGCGGCGCGGCGAACAGCACCAGGCCTTCGATCACCAGCACCAGGCACAGCGCCGCGTAGAAATCGCGTGGCATGGCCTTGGCTCAGCGACGCGTCGGCGCAGCGGCCGGGTTGCCGAAATAACGCAGGAACTCCGAATCCGGCCTGAGGATGATGGTGCCCCTGCCGTCGCCAAAAGATTTCTTGTAGGCCTGCAGGCTGCGGTAGAAAGCAAAGAAATCCGGGTCCTGCGCATACGCCTGCGCGTAGATCTGCGCGGCTTGCGCATCGCCCTCGCCTTTCACCTTGTCCGCATCGCTTTCGGCGTTGGCGCGGATCACCTGCGCTTGCGCCTGGGTCTGTGCCTTGATCGCTTCGGCCTCTTGCTTGCCTTCCGCGCGGATGGCGGCGGCCTGCTGCTGGCGCTCGGTCTGCATGCGCTTGTAAACCGCTGCCTTGACGTCATCGGGAAATTCGATGCCGGTGATGCGCACGTCCACCACCGAGACGCCCAGCGTCTTCTGCGTCTGCTCGTTGGCCTGCTGCAGCGTGCTCGCGGCGATGTCGCCCCGTCCCCCGGCGATCAGCTGGTCCATGGAATGAGCATTGACGATGCTGCGCAGGGCGTTGCTGATGATCGGGCTCAGGCGCTGGCCGGCCTGCAGTTCATCGCCACCGCTGGCGCGGTAGTAGTCAGCCGCATTGGCGATGCGCCACTTCACGTAGTAGCTGACATTGATGCTTTGCTTGTCGGACGTGGCGTAGCGCTGCGGCGCACCGTCGTAGGACAGGATGCGGTCGTCCAGCGTCAGCGTCTGCTGCAGCAGCGGCACCTTGGCGTGCAGGCCGGGCTGGCGGTCGGTGCGGAGGATCTTGCCGAATTGCAGCACCATCACCTGCTGGCCTTCGCCCACGGTATAGAAGCTGTTGAATCCCAGCAGAAGGAGCAGAACGACGATGATCGCGGCAGTGGTCTTCATGGCTGCTTCCCCTTGTCCGCATCGTCGTTGAGGGGCGGCGCCACCGTGCCGACGCCCGGCAGGCTGGCGGTGGGCGGCGTTTCGCCGCGAGCGCCTTCGATATTGATGACGCTGCGTCCATCGGAGCCGTCGATGACCTTGTTGCTGGCGTGCAGGATGTCTTCCATGGTTTCCAGCCACAGGCGGCGGCGGGTGACGTCAGGTGCCGCGCGGTATTCCTTGAGAATCAGGTTGAAGCGCTCGGCGTCGCCTTGCGCGCGCGCGACGCGCTCGGCCTTATAGGCATCTGCCTCGGCGGCCAGGCGCTTGGCATCGCCCTTGGCGGCGGGAACATCCTGGCTGGTGTTGGCCTTGGCCTGGTCAATAAGGCCCTGGCGATCCTGGCGCGCGGCAATCACGTCGTCGAACGCGTCCTTGACTTCCTGCGGCGGCGTGATGGCCTGCAGGCTCACGTCGGTCACTTGCAGGCCGCAGTCATACGCATCGAGGGTGTGCTGCAGTTGATCGCGCACCTGGTGCTGCAAGGTGCCCAGGTGCGGCGCCGGCGCATTGGCGTCGCCCTGGCCGGTGAGGATGTCATCCATGGATTGCGCCCCGATCACCGCACGCACGGCGGCTTGCGCGGCCTCGTTCAGCGTGCCGTCCGGATCGCGCGCACTGAACAGGTATTTCTGCGGATTCGTCACCTGGTACTGCACGTTGAAATCGACCGTGACGATGTCCTGGTCGCGGGTAAGCATGCGGATCTGGTCGGACATGGCACGTACGCGCGAGGTCGCCACCGGCTGTACACCTTCGATCGGCGCCGGCAGCTTCAGATGGAAGCCGGGACCGAGGGTGCGTACGTAGGCGCCAAACCGCTGCACCACGCCCACCTGTCCCGTGCCGATCACGGCGTAGCTGGTGAGCAGCAGCCAGGCCAGCAGGATGGCGACGACGATGGTGAGAATGCCGCCCGGGCCACCCATCCGCCCGATACGCTTGAACAGATCCTTGAGCGCCGCCTCGACGCCAGGCTTGTTACCGCCGGCACCGCGCTTGTTCTTGTTCCATGGATCGCGCTGCCCGTTGCCGGGTTCGTTCCAGGCCATGGTCAGTCTCCTTGAGGCCGCTGGGAGGCCGGCAGCAATGGCCGGAAAACGCTGGGGTCAGAATGGGACATGGTGACGGATGGTGGGCGTGCAAGCACCCGTTGGGGTGGCGCACAAACGGTCGCATTCTAGCAGAGACGGACGACGGTAAGCCCGCTCTTCAGCATCGAGGAGGCATTGTAGCTTTGCCGGCTGGGATGAAATCCCGGCACAGGCCGGCACGGCGAGGCTGGAATTTCATTCCGGCCTATGGCGTGGCGTCGGGATTGCCCAGCAATCCGCGCAGCAACTCCACCTCCTGTCCTTGCCCGCCCGCCAGCGGTGCCAGCACGCTGCGCGGCGCATCGATGCGCAGGCGCCAGCCTTCTTCGTCCACCGCTTCTTCCGCAATCGCGCCCACCGCACGCAAGCGTGCATGCAGGCGGCCGGCCGAAAGCGGCAAGCGCAATTCGGACTGCACGCGCTCGCCACCCAGGCATTCGCCCAGCGCTTCGCGCAACACATCCAGCCCCACACCAGTCGCCGCGGACAGCCATACCTGCTGCGGCACGCCTTCCGCGTTGCGCACGATGCGAGGTTCGCCGCCGGTGAGGTCGATCTTGTTCATCACGTGCAACTGCGGCACGTCGCCTGCGCCGATTTCTTCCAGCACCTGGTCGACCACCTGATGCAGGCGCTCGCGTTCTTCATCCGCCGCGTCGCTGACGTGCAAAAGCAGGTCCGCATCGCGCGCTTCGGCCAGCGTGCCGCGGAAGGCGGCGACCAGGTCGTGCGGCAATTCACGGATGAAGCCCACGGTATCGGCCAGCACCGCTGGGCCGCAGCTCAAGTCCTCGAGCTTGCGTACGGTGGGATCGAGCGTGGCGAACAGCTGGTTGGCGGCGTAGACATCGCCCTGCGTGAGCACATTGAAGAGCGTGGATTTGCCGGCATTGGTGTAGCCGACCAGGGCCACGCGCGGCACCGTATTGCGCAAGCGCGCACGACGCTGCTGGCTGCGCTGGGTCTGCACCTTCTCCAGGCGCTTGGTGAGCATCTTCACGCGCTCGCCGAGCAGGCGGCGGTCGGTTTCCAGCTGCGTTTCGCCCGGACCGCGCAGGCCAATGGCACCGCCGCGCTGGCGCTCCAGGTGGGTCCAGCCGCGTACCAGGCGGGTGGCCAGGTGCTTGAGCTGGGCCAGTTCCACTTCCAGCTTGCCTTCGTGGGAACGGGCGCGCTGGGCGAAAATGTCCAGGATGAGGCCGGCGCGATCGACCACGCGCACGTTGAGCAGCTTTTCCAGGTTGCGCTCCTGCACGGGCGACAGCAGATGGTCGACCAGCACCACGTCCGCCTCCAGCGCGCGCACGGCCTCGGCCACTTCGTCGGCCTTGCCGGTGCCGATGTAGTAGCGGGGATTGGGGGTCTCCACGCGCGCGGGAACGCTGGCCAGCACTTCGGCGCCAGCCGACTTCACGAGTTCGACGAACTCCTCCGCGCGCTCCGCCGCATCGCCTTCCCCCCGCGAATGCGGGAGGACCAATACAGCCCGTTCGCCTTTCTTCTGCCTATCGAACAGAGTGAATCAACCTTCGCTTTCGACCGACGCGTGCTCGAGATGGGCTTCGTGGCCTTCGTGACCTTCGTGGCCGTTGCCCACGCGCACGTTGCGGCTCGGCACCACGGTGGAGATGGCGTGTTTGTAGACCATCTGGCTGACCTGGTTGCGCAGCAACACCACGAACTGATCGAAGGATTCGATCGTGCCCTGCAGCTTGATGCCATTCACCAGATAGATGGCGACCGGTACGCGCTCACGGCGCAATGCGTTTAGAAATGGATCTTGCAAGGATTGCCCTTTTGACATTTTTGTTCTCCCCCTCATCCACGGATGGGCCGGAAAAAAAGCGACGCCAATTGGCGCCCCGGCCCGAGTTCCCCGGAATGTTAACCGCTTTTAAATCGAGTATGAAAGGGTTTTGTAAGTGATGACAAAGGCATAACGAAATGACGTCATCTTTTTTACAAGCAGCTCTCACTTTGCCCCAGGAACAAACCCACGGCATCCCTTGCCTGCGCCGCCAGATTGCCCCGTTCCGGATCGAGCATGCGCGCATCGAGTTCGCTGCGCAGCCAGGTGATCTGCCGCTTGGCGAGCTGCCGGGTCGCGAAAATACCTCTGTCGCGCAGTTCGGCAGCATCGTAGCGGCCATCCAGGTGCTCCCAGGCCTGGCGGTAACCCACGGCGCGCAAGGCCGGCAGGTCCGGGGCGAGATCGCCGCGCCGGCGCAAGGCACGCACTTCGTCCAGCAGGCCGTGCCGCAGCATGTCCTCGAAGCGCTGGGCGATGCGGGCGTGCAGCGGTGCGCGGTCCTGCGGCACCAGCGCCAGCTTCAATACGCGCCAGGGAAACGGCTGGCCACGCCCACCCTGTTGTTGCGCACTGAGTGGCTGGCCGGTCAGCGTGATCACTTCCAACGCGCGCTGGATGCGTTGTGCGTCCCCCGGCTTGATGCGCGCGGCGGCTTGCGGATCGCATTCGGCCAACCGGCGATGCATCCCGTCCCAGCCGATGGCGGCAGCGTCTTGCGCCAGCTGCGCGCGTACGCCGGCATCCGCGTCCGGCAAGTGGGACAAGCCTCGTTGCAGCGCGCGGAAGTACAAACCGGTGCCGCCGACCAGCAGGGGAACACGTCCCGCGTCGGCGATGCGATGCATGGCCACCTGAGCGTCGACGCTGAAGTCGGCAGCCGAGTACGGCTCGGCTGGATCGCGGATATCGATCAAGGCGTGCGGATAGCGCGAGAGCGTCGCGGGATCCGGCTTGGCCGCGCCGATGTCCAGGCCACGATACACCAGTGCGGAATCCACGCTGATGAGTCCAAGCGGAAAACGCTCGCTCAAGGCGCACGCAAGCGCGGTCTTGCCCGACGCGGTCGGGCCCATCAGGAATATGGCGAGCGGGCGACGATCGACAGGCATCCGCACAGTCTAGCGGCTCGGCTTGGAAGTCAGCCCTGCACCAGGTTTACAAAGTTGTGCACCCGGCCGGCGATGACGCGTTGAACCGCGAGTCTCCATCGCCAGGACCCGCCCGTGCCGCTTTCCCTGCCCCGTCCATCGTGCCTGTTGCTCGCCGCAGGCTTGTGCGCCATCGCGCAAGCTTCTGCGCAAACCTCCACCCAAGGCGCGGACTTCAGCGGCATCTGGCAACTCAACGACAAGCAAAGCGACAGCGCCGCGGTGATCACGCAACGGCTGCATGCGGAGAAAAAACACGAGCAGGCCCCTTCGTCGCGTCCCGCTTCGGCAACTTCCAGCGGCGCGCCGGCCGCCGCTTCGAACGGTGG
Organism: Dyella sp.; assembly: GCF_036746095.1. Classification (NCBI taxonomy): domain Bacteria; kingdom Pseudomonadati; phylum Pseudomonadota; class Gammaproteobacteria; order Lysobacterales; family Rhodanobacteraceae; genus Dyella; species Dyella sp. The sequence goes on along the minus strand of NZ_DAIOEU010000065.1, from coordinate 1,601 downwards.
CTTTGGCGGACGCGGCGGGTATGGCCTGGGTGGCAGGCATATGGGCGGTGGCCGCCATGGCAATCACGATTCCCAGGCTTCCCCGAGCAGCAGCAAGAGTGCCCCCGCCAAGGATCCGACGCCGCCGTTGCTCGCCGACGATTCGTTCTTGAATGTGCAGCAGAACAGCCAGGGCCTGCGGGTGGACTACAACAACACCGATCGCCTCGATACGCGTTTCGATGGCATGGAACATCAATCGCTCAACAGCAATGCACGCGTGCGGACGCAACTCATGCCAGGCGGCATGGAGTTGTCCATGGCATTCGACGATGGCACGCGTTTGAAGGAGACCTGGGTGCGATCGGGCGATGGCCATCATTTGACCGTTAGCGAAACGTGGTGGACGAACGATTTGCAGGAACCGATCGTTTTCAAGCGCAGCTACGATCGATTGGACCTTTGAGCCGGCCTGCCCAGCATGGCCGCGGAAAGCTGCCTTCAACGGGGCTCGACGCATGAAAAACATTCCGTGTTGGCAACACCCGGCAACCCACGGCCATGAAATGAAGAAGCGCTCGACCAGGGAAATCGGCGACCAGCCGGACAAGCCGGCGAATGGCCTAGTCATGCCGCAGCGCGTCAGACATCCGCTGTAGGTGCGACTTTATAATGCGTGCTTCCCCGCCCCTGGATGTCGTTCCCCATGCCGCAAACGATGAAAGCCCTGGTCAAGCGCCTGCCTGAAAAGGGCATCTGGATGGAAGAAGTGCCGGTGCCCGAGATCGGCCCGAACGAGGTGCTGATCAAACTGGAAAAGACCGCGATCTGCGGCACCGACCTGCACATCTACAAGTGGGACGAGTGGTCCCAGCGCACCATCAGGCCCGGCCTTACCATCGGCCACGAATTCGTCGGCCGCATCGTTGATATCGGCCCGGGCGTGACCGGTTACAAAGTCGGCGACCGTGTTTCCGCCGAAGGCCATATCGTGTGCGGCCATTGCCGCAACTGCCGCGCCGGTCGCCAGCACCTGTGCCCGAACACCGTCGGCATCGGCGTGAACCGCAATGGCGCGTTTGCCGAATACATGAGCATGCCGGCCTCCAACCTGTGGCCGATTCCGGATCAGATCCCGTCGGAACTGGCCGCTTTCTTCGATCCCTACGGCAACGCCGCGCACTGCGCGCTGGAATTCGACATGGTGGGCGAAGACGTGCTGATCACCGGCGCCGGCCCGATCGGCATCATCGCCGCCGGCATCGCCAAGCACGTGGGCGCACGCAACGTGGTGGTGACCGACGTCAACGATTACCGCCTGAAGCTCGCCGCCGACATGGGCGCCACGCGCGTGGTGAACGTGTCGAACCAGTCGCTGAAGGACGTGATGAAAGACCTGCACATGGAAGGCTTCGACGTGGGCCTGGAAATGAGCGGCAACCAGCGCGCCTTCAACGACATGCTGGAGTGCATGTACCACGGCGGCAAGGTCGCGCTGCTCGGCATCCTGCCCAAGGGCGCCGGCATCGACTGGGACCGGGTGATCTTCAAGGGTCTTACCCTGCAAGGCATCTACGGCCGCCGCATGTACGAGACCTGGTACAAGATGACCCAGATGGTGC
>NZ_DAIOEU010000064.1:0-25461 GCF_036746095.1 Dyella sp. | reverse complement strand
GCAAGATCAAGCCCGAAGGCGACGGCGAAGTGCAGGAGATGATCGACATCGCCGATTTCGCCGTTGGCCAGAGCCGCATGCTGTACGGCTACACCATGCATTCGGAACGCCCAGGCCATCGCATGTACGAGCAGTATCACCCGCTCGGCATCGTCGGCATCATCAGCGCTTTCAACTTTCCGGTTGCCGTGTGGGCATGGAATGCGATGCTGGCCGCGATCTGCGGCGACATCTGCATCTGGAAGCCATCGCCGAAAACGCCGCTGTCGGCGATTGCCACGATGAAGATCTGCAATGAAGCGCTGAAGGCCGGCGGCTTCCCGGACCTGTTCTTCCTGTTCAACGACGCCGGCACGGAACTGTCGCAGGCGTTCGTCGACGACCATCGCGTTCCGCTGATCAGCTTCACCGGCTCCACCAAGGTGGGCCGTCACGTGGGCGAGCGCGTCGCCAAGCGCATGGGCCGTTCGCTGCTGGAACTGGGCGGCAACAACGCGATCATCGTGGACGCCAGCGCGGACCTGAAACTGGCGATTCCGGCCATCGTGTTCGGCGCCGTCGGCACCGCCGGCCAACGTTGCACCACCACGCGCCGTTTGTTCGTGCATGAGTCGATCATCAACGACGTGACCGACAAGCTGGTTGCCGCGTACAAGCAGGTGGAAGGCAAGATCGGCGATCCCACGCTCGCCACCACGCTGATGGGCCCGCTCAACAGCAAGGATGCGGTAACGGCCTACGTCGCCGCGGTTGAAAAAGCCAAGGCCAGCGGCGGCACGGTGCGCACCGGCGGTGCGGCGCTTGGCGATCGCAAGGGCAACTTCGTGCTACCGACCATCGTCACCGGCTTGAAGAACAGCGATGAGGTGGTACAGACGGAAACCTTCGCACCGATTCTCTACGTAATACCGTTCAAGACGCTCGATGAAGCCATCGAACTGCAGAACAGCGTGCCGCAGGGCCTGTCTTCCTCGATCTTCACGCAAAACTTGAAGACAGCCGAGCAGTATCTGTCGGCAGCGGGTTCGGATTGCGGTATCGCCAACGTCAATATCGGCACCTCGGGTGCGGAAATCGGCGGTGCGTTCGGCGGCGAGAAGGAAACCGGCGGCGGTCGCGAGTCGGGTTCGGATGCGTGGAAGGTGTACATGCGCCGGCAGACCAATACGATCAATTATTCGGATGCGTTGCCGTTGGCGCAGGGGATCAAGTTCGATTTGTAAGATGATGGCATCACACCACCTCTCCCCTCTGGGGGAGGGGCGTGGAATGGGGCGAATGCGCGAGACGCTAACGCTTTCTGCAATCTACACGGCCGTCATTCCCGCGAAAGCGGGAATCCATTGGGCGGGGTATGAAAACGAAGATGGATTCCCGCTTTCGCGGGAATGACGGCCAAGACTATATGCGAGATGAAGCGCCATGACGTCGTCCCCACCCTTCGATTTCCGCAATTACCGCATCGTCATCGCCGGCGGCAGCAAAGGTATCGGTCGCAGCATGGCGCTCGCCTTCGCCGCTTCCGGTGCAGCCGTTTCGATCTGCGCGCGCGGCCAGTCCGCGCTCGATGAAACCGCCAAAAGCATGGCCGCCTACGGCAATCCGGTACATACGCAATCATGCGATCTGGGCGATGCATCCGCCATCGATACCTACATCAACACCGCAACCGAAGCACTCGGCGGCATCGACGTACTGATCAACAACGCCAGCGGCTACGGCTTTGGCGACACCGAAGAAGATTGGGCGGCCGTGTTCAACATCGACATGATGGCGGCGGTGCGTGCCTCGCGCGCTGCATTGCCATTCCTTTCCAAGTCACCGCACGCCAGCATCCTGCACACCAGTTCCATCGCCGCGCTGCACCCGCGCCCGACCATGCCCTCCTACGGCGCCATGAAAGCAGCACTCTCCCACTACACCACCTCGCAAGCCCTGGCGCTCGCCGCACAACGCATACGTGTCAATGCGATTGCGCCGGGCTCCATCGAATTCGAAGGCGGCTTGTGGGATCGCTGCAAGCACGAAGATCCCGCGCGCTATGCCACCGTGCTGTCGAAAATTCCCTTCGGCCGCTACGGCACGCCGGAAGAAGTGGCGCACGCGGCGCTGTTCCTCGCTTCGCCATGGGCCGGCTGGGTGACGGGACAGATTCTGTGCGTCGACGGCGGACAGCAGTTGTCCCGCTAACCAGGAAGGAGAGGAGACCATGAGCGATCTCAACAGCACCGAACGTTTCAGCAACCGGGTTGCCGACTACGTCCGCTACCGCCCCACCTATCCCGAAGCCTTGATCGACTGGCTGCGCAAAGCCCAGGGCGTCACACCCGATTGGCGCGTTGCCGACGTCGGTGCAGGCACGGGTATTTCCAGCAAGCTGTTCCTGGATGCCGGACACACGGTGATCGCCGTGGAACCGAATGCCGCAATGCGCAGCGCGGCGACCGAATGGCTGGGAAGCCACCCCAAATTTCTCGCCGTGGACGGCCGTGCCGATGCCACGAACCTGGACGATGGCAGTGTCGATCTCGTGTCCGTGGCGCAGGCCTTTCATTGGTTCGACCCGCAAAGCACCCGCCGCGAATTCCACCGCATTCTCCGCCCCGATGGCCTGGCAGCCATCTACTGGAACTCGCGCCGCCTTACCGGCACGCCGTTCCTGGAAGGCTACGAAACCTTGCTGCACATCTACGGCACCGACTACACCAGCGTGGCCGAACGCTACGCCGACGAGCCGCGCATGCGCGAATGGTTTGGCGAAGGTTGGCGCGGCACGGCCAGTTTCGATCATCGCCAACTGCTGGATTTCGATGCCTTGCGTGGCCGGCTGATGTCGTCCTCGTATGCGCCCCAGGTTGGCCATCCCAAGCACGAGGCCATGATCGAGGCGCTGCGCCGGCTGTTCGACGCCTGCGCGGTGGACGGTCGGGTAAGCTTCGACTACGACACCCGTGTCTATGTTGGTGAGGTTCCTTGATGTATCGCTGGCTGCGCCCGCTGTTGTTCCAACTTGACGCCGAGACGGCACACGGCCTGACGCTGTATGGCCTGGATGTCGCCTGGCGCAGCGAGCTGATGCGCTTCGTAGCGACGCCACCTGCGGAACTGCCCGTAGAGGTCTTCGGCATCCGCTTTCCCAACCCCGTCGGGCTTGCGGCGGGCTTGGACAAGAACGCCGATCACCTCGATGCACTCGGCGCGCTGGGTTTCGGCTTTGTCGAAGTCGGCACGGTGACGCCGCGCCCGCAGATCGGCAACGATCGCCCGCGCCTGTTTCGCCTGCCGCAGCATGACGCCATCATCAATCGCATGGGCTTCAACAACGGCGGCGTCGATGCACTGGTGCGCAACGTGCAAGCATCCGGCTATCGCGGTGTGCTGGGCATCAACATCGGCAAGAACAAGGACACGCCCAACGAGAAGGCGGTGGACGATTACCTGTTCTGCCTGGAACGCGTCTACGCGCATGCCAGCTACGTCACCGTCAACATCTCCTCGCCCAATACCAAGGGCCTGCGCGACCTGCAGGAAGAAGCCACGCTGCGTCGCTTTATCGAAACCCTGCGCGAAGCGCAGGAGCGGCTGGGTTCGCAACAAGGCAAGCGCAAGCCGATGCTGCTCAAGATCGCGCCCGATCTTTCCGAAACCGAGCTGGACAGCATGGCGGAAGTACTGCTCGCGGCCGGCGTGGATGGCGTGATCTGCACCAACACCACCATCGATCGTACTTCCGTCGCCAGCGATCCACGCGGTAACGAAACCGGCGGCCTATCCGGCAAACCGCTGCGCACGCGCGCCACGGAAGTCGTGCGCGGCATGCGCCAGCGCCTGGGCGATCGTATCGGCATCGTCGGTGTAGGCGGCATTGTCGAAGGCGATGACGCGGTGGAAAAAATCAATGCCGGCGCCAGGCTGGTGCAAATCTATTCTGGCCTGATCTATCGCGGTCCTGAATTGATCGCCGAATGCGTCAACGAAATCCGCCGTCAGCAGGAACGTCCGGATGCACGCTGAACGCGTCGACATGGGCGGCTACACGCTGATCGAAAACGCCTCGCTGCTCACGCGCAACACGCTGCGCGTGGATGCGCGCGCCAAGCTGCTGGCGGAAATACGCGATGCCAGCAAATTGCCGGAGCTGCTCGACTTTCCCGCCATTCGCGCCGGCCGCCTGCTGGTGTTGGGCGAAGGCAGCAACATGCTGCTCACCGGGAATGTCGATGGCACCGTGCTGGCGATGGAAACACGCGGCGTGCATGTCGAACAGGAAGGCGGCCTTACCCGCATCGCCGTCGCCGCGGGCGAGCGCTGGGATGATTTCGTGCGCTGGACGCTCGGCCAGGGTTTTGCCAGCCTGGAAAACCTGATTCTTATCCCGGGCACCGTCGGTGCGGCGCCGATCCAGAACATCGGCGCCTACGGCACCGAAGTCGCCGAATTCATCGAAAGCGTGGAAGCCTGGGATCGCATCGAGCGGCGTGTCCTCACGCTGGATCGCGCAGCCTGCGCGTTCGGCTATCGCGATTCGCTGTTCAAGCACGAGCCGGATCGCTTCATCGTCACCGCCGTGCGCTTTGCTCTGCCTCGCCAGCATGCGCTGCGCCTTGATTACGCCGGCATCCGCGAAGAACTGGAACGCATGGGGGTGAGCAACCCCGCGCCATTCCACGTGGCCGAAGCGGTGGTGCATCTGCGCACGCGCAAGCTGCCTGATCCGGCCTTGATCGGCAATGCCGGCAGCTTCTTCAAGAACCCCATCATCGATGCTGCGCAAGGCGAAGCATTGAAACGCGACTATCCCGAACTCGTCGCATGGCCCAGCAAAGATGCGCACTGGAAACTTTCCGCCGCATGGCTGATTGAAACCGCCGGTTTCAAAGGCATGCGCGAAGGCGATGCCGGCATCTCCAACCGCCATGCGCTGGTGCTGGTCAATCACGGCAAGGCCACCGGCCCGGAGCTTTGGGCATTCGCACAACGCGTGATCGAAGGCGTGCAGGCGCGCTTTGGCGTACGGCTGGAACCGGAGCCCGTAGTTATCGGCTAACCGCGTAACCGCATGGCCGTCATTCCCGCGAAAGCGGGAATCCATCTTCGCTTTTGCACCAGAGCAAATGGATTCCCGCTTTCGCGGGAATGACGGCCATACAAAGCTGGAATGAAATCCCAGCATCAGAAAGCCGGGATTACAATCTCGACATCTTTACAGAAACGAAAGCAATCCTTTGGCAACATGCGTTCCTCGCCACCGAGGAGCCGCGTCATGAGCATTCGCAATGTTGCCGACGTCCTGGTCGAAACACTGGCACAGGCTGGAGTGAAACGCATCCACGGGCTGGTCGGCGACAGCCTCAACGGCATCACCGAATCGCTGCGACGTCGCAAGGACATGCAATGGATCCATTACCGGCATGAAGAATCGGCCGCCTTCGGCGCCGGTGCGGAATCGCAATTGACCGGCCAGCTGGCTGTTTGTGCCGGCTCGTGTGGACCCGGCAATCTGCACCTTATCAATGGCCTGTTCGATGCGCACCGCTCACGCACACCGGTGCTGGCGATTGCGGCACACATCCCTTCCACTGAAATCGGCAGCGGTTATTTCCAGGAAACGCATCCGCAAAACCTGTTCCAGGAATGCAGCCACTATTGCGAGCTGATCAGCAGCGCCTCGCAGATCCATCACGCGACCGCCACGGCGATACGCGCGGCAGTCGGCCAACGAGGCGTGTCCGTGCTGGTGATTCCCGGCGACGTAGCACTTAGCGAAGCCAGCGGTCCGGTACTGGCGAGTGCAGGCCTGCTGCCTGCACCACCGAAAATCATTCCGCCGGATGCGCAACTGGATCAACTCGCTGCCTTGCTCGGCAGCGGCCGCAAGGTGACGCTGTTTTGCGGACGCGGTTGCGTCGGCGCGCATGATGCCCTGATCCGCCTGGCCGAAATGCTCAAGGCCCCGGTAGTGCACGCACTGGGCGGCAAGGAACATGTGGAATGGGATAACCCCTATGACGTGGGCATGACCGGCCTGATTGGCTTCAGCTCCGGCTACGAAGCGATGATGAATTGCGACACCTTGCTGCTGCTCGGCACGGATTTTCCGTACCGCCAGTTCTTTCCGGAAGACGCCAAGATTTGCCAGATCGATCTGCGCGCAGAAAACCTAGGCCGTCGCTGCCGCCTGGATCTTGGTTTGGTTGGCGACGTCGGCGACACCATCGAGGCGCTGCTGCCGCGCCTCAAAGCCGCCACCGACGACAATCACCTGAAGAACAGCCTGCAGCTTTACAAGAAAGCGCGCGAAGGCTTGAACGATCTCGCTACCGGCAAGGCCGGGAGCAAACCGATCCATCCGCAATATGTCGCTAAAGTGGTCAGCGATCTCGCCAGTGAGGACGCCGTGTTCACCTGCGACGTCGGTACGCCCACCATCTGGGCCGCACGCTATTTGAAGATGAACGGCAAACGACGCCTGCTCGGCTCCTTCGTGCATGGCTCGATGGCGAATGCGATGCCGCAAGCCATCGGTGCGCAGACGGCTTTTGCCAATCGGCAGATCGTCAGCTTGTCCGGCGACGGCGGCTTTTCCATGCTGATGGGCGACATCCTCACCCTGGTGCAGCACCAGCTGCCGGTAAAGATCGTGGTGTTCAACAATGGCACGCTGGGGTTCGTGGAATTGGAAATGAAGTCCTCCGGATTTCTCCCCACAGGCGTATCGCTAGATAACCCGGATTTCTCCGCGCTCGCGCGCGCAACAGGCATCTACGGCGTACGCGTGGAAGATCCCGGCGATCTCGAAGGCGCCGTACGCGATGCCTTCGCCCATAACGGCCCAGCATTGATCGACGTGGTGACGAACCGGCAGGAACTGTCCATGCCGCCGAAAATTCAGCTGGAACAGATGAAGGGGTTCAGCCTCTGGGCGTTACGCACGGTGATGAATGGCCGCGGCGATGAATTGATCGAGCTGGCGCGCAGCAATCTACGCCGCTGACGACGCCGTGGTGGGCAGGGATGAAATCCTAACATCGTGAACCTTGGGGAGGCTGGGATTTCATCCCAGCCTATGCAGAACCTTTTTCACGACGTCCCTGCACATCCTGACATGCAGCAAAAACGTCACCGCAAAATACGCAACACCATACGTCGACAACACAAACGCGGCCGTCAAAATCGGCCCCCACCCAGGCATGAAATACTCGACCGCACACGCGATCAACGCCGCCGCCACCGCTGCCGCCCATAACTTGGCCATCATCGACACGGCCACCCCCGTATGGCCCAGCTTGCGATTCATCTTCCTGCGCAACAGATGAAACTCGACCCAGCCCGCCACACCCGCCGAGGCAGTCAATCCGACCGCGCCCCACTGCATGGGAATGCCCAGCAGCTTCGGCACCAACAATGCGCTGCCCAAACCTAGCACTACCGTAAAGACAAGCCGCACCAGTGCATAGCGCAATGGCGTGCGGGTATCGCGCATCGCGTAATAGGTGGATGAATACAGCCGCCCAAAGGTGGATGCCAGCAGACCTACGCCGGAGCCTGCCAGGATCGCCCACACGTAATACGAATCCTTGGCGGTAAACGCACCGGATTGATAAAGCGCCGCAACGATCACGTTCCCCAAGGCGAAAAACGCCATCGCGGACGGCACGATAAAAAAAGCGATTCGCTCCAGGCCATTGTTCAAGCGCGCGGAGAGCTTTGCGGCGACTTCCTCGTCCACATGATCGCCAGCCATGCGTGACAGCGTAGGCAGTTCCGAAGCGGAAATCGCCATGCCGAACAGGCTTACCGGCAGCAGGTTAATCGATGCCGCGGTGGTCATGCCTGCTACGGCGCCGCTGCCAAGCAAGGTCGAAATGGCCTGATCGACAAAAGCGCTGATCTGCACCACGCCACGCCCGATCACCACATTCATGAAACTGCCGCTCACCTGCTTCACGTGCAGGCTTTTTAGATCCAGGCGCAAGCGCAAGTTCGGCACCAGCTTCAACACCGGCCCAAGCTGCACCAGGAACTGCAGCAGGCATCCCAGCACCGTGCCCCATGCCAGATACACGATCAGCCGATTCGCATCCAGGTGATGGAACACCAGCATGGTCAGGATCATGGAAAGATTCCAGATCACCGGCGCGGCATACGAAAGAAAAAACTTGTGATGGCTGTTGAGTATCCCCAGGCACCACGCCGACCACACCAGGATGCCGGTACCCGGAAACAGGATGCGCACGAGCAAAATGGTCAGCTCGCGCTTCTCGCCGGTGTAGCCCGGCGCGATCAGCCAGAGAAGATACGGCGTGGCAAGGATGCCCAGTGCGACGATCACGGAAATGATCAACGCCAAAATCGCAAAGATCGCCCCAGCCAGACGGTCGGCATCCTCCTGCTTATGCTGCGCCAGCAACCGCGCATAGACCGGAATGAAGGACGCCGAAAGCACGCCCTCCCCAAACAGGTTCTGCAAGAAATTCGGCACGCGCAACGCGGCGCTGAAAATATCCGCTGCGTCGGAAAGGCCGAAGAAATGGGAGAACACCCGCTGCCGCACCAAGCCGAACAGGCGGCTGCAAAGAATGCCTGCACCGACCAGCAAGGCATGGCCGCGGCCTGCGTCTTTCGTCATGGTTCTAGAAGTTGCTTGGGAAACGGCAAGGGTAGCATTGCAGTAGGCAACGCGTAGGTTGGGGTGAGGCGTAGCCGAACCCCAACATGGCCATCAACCGGGCATGTTGGGGTTCGCGTTCGCTCACCCCAACCTACATTGAGCTATCAGCGGCGAGCCTTCGACAGCAAACGCAGCAATTCCATATACAACCACACCAGCGTGACCATCAGCGCAAACGCGCCGTACCACTCCATGTACTTCGGTGCACCGGCCTCGGCAGCGCGATCGATCATGTCGAAATCCAGCACCAGATTGAGCGCCGCCAGGCCGACCACCAGCAGGCTGAAGCCAATGCCGATGGCACCGGTTTCATGGATGAAGGGAATCTGGATATGCGTGAAAGCACGCAGCGCCATGTCCACCACATACAGCAGCGCAATGCCGCCGGTAGCAGCCACCACGCCCAGGCGAAACTTGTCCGTGACCTTGATCCAGCCGGAACGATAGGCCACCAGCATCACCGCCAGCACGCCGACTGTCAGCATCACCGCTTGCAGCACGATGCCGGGGAAGCGTAGGTTCATCACCGCCGAAATACCGCCAAGCGCGAAGCCTTCCGCTATCGCATACAACGGCGCAGTGACACCCGCCCAGCGCTGCACGAACGTGGTTACCAGCGCCAGCACCAGGCCAACAAGCAAACCGCCCCACATGAAGGGGCTGATCGCCGCCAGCGCAGCATCCAGATTGCCGCCTCCGGCTGCAACATCAGCAAAACGCTGCCATGTCCAACCACCGGTGATCACCGCCAGCACCAGCAACAATGCCGTGCGCGTCACCGTGCCATTCAAGGTCATGCGCTCGCCGGTGACAGGCAAGCCTTGGAAGGCTTTTTCACGCAGTACAGGATTTCCGGATGCCATACGTGCTCCTCGTTGAAACTATCGACTACGAAAAACCGATCTTACGTAGGCCGGGATGACAATCCCAGCTTTCTATGAATTCGTGATACCGGGATCGGCATCCCTGCCTACTTTGGCGGCTCATCGACCACCACATAGTGCCGCTCGCCGCGTTGCGCATCGAAGTAAACCGCGGTGAGCTGCCCGCTCCCCGGATCGACGAAACGCTCGCCCGTATCCTTCCACCGCGGATCGGGACCACCGTGCAACAAGGGCTTATAACGCCAGCGCTCGATCGCCAACCCCACCACCAGCAGCAAGCCGCCGAAGATCAACTGTGGCAGCAAGGCCACCATCACGCCAGTCAGGACGGCTATGCCCGCGCCTAGCAGCATCAGGCCGCCGATCACGTACAGGATTATGGGCAGCATGGCTCAGGTCGGCGGATCGAGCACCACGGCGGTGCCGTAGGCGACGATCTCGCTCATCGTTTGGCCGATTTCCGCCGAGTCGAAGCGCATCATCACCACCGCGTTGGCGCCCATCGCCTTGGCGTTGGTGACCAGGCGATCCAGCGCGTGGCGGCGCGCTTCCTCCAGCATCTGCGTGTATTCGTGGATTTCGCCGCCGACGATGGAACGCAGGCCCGCGACGAAGTTGCCGCCGATGCCACGGCTGCGCACCACCACACCGAATACCTGTCCCTTCACCTGGACCACCTGATGGCCCGGAACATTCTCGGTCGTCACCACCAACATGGCTTTGCTCCTTTCTCGGGGAAACCTGCGTGTATGCACGATACTCCGTCTTCTGCCGCCGCGCGCGTACCTCATGTCCCGTACCTGCGTGCGATGTTGGACTCCGCGATCCGCGCATCCAACATCAAGCGCGCCAGCCTGCACGTGCGTCTTCCGTGGGCACTATGGCACCATCCGGCGGTCTATCGCTGTCCTCAATAAGGAATCCGAACATGATGTCGAGCCCTTTCAAGACGTTGGCATGGAGCGTGTTGCTTGGCGCGGGCCTGGTGAGCGCCAGCCTTCCGGCACGCGCCGATGCCCCTGCGACGTCCAAGGCCGTGGTCAACGACAGCAATGTGTTGCGCACCACGCTCGACAATGGCTTGCGCGTGGTCATCGTGCGCGAAACGCTTTCGCCCATGGTGACCACGCAGATCACCTATCTCGCCGGTGGCTACCAGACGCCGGAGGGCTTCCCCGGCACGGCGCATGCGCTGGAGCACATGATGTTCCGCGACAGCAAGGGCATGACTGGCGCGCAACTCAATGAAATGACCGGCAAGATGGGCGCTGACAACAACGCCTTCACCACCAACGACGCCACGCAGTACTACTTCGTGGCACCGTCCAATTACCTGGATCTGCTGCTGCACATCGAATCGACCCGCATGGACGGTGCGCTGCTCAGCCAGCAGGATTGGGAGCGCGAACGCGGCGCGATCGAGCAGGAAGTGTCACGCGACATTTCGCAGCCGGAATTCCTGGCCTTCCAGAAGGCCGAAAGCATTCTGTACGCAGGCACCGGCTACGCGGAAGACCCACTCGGCACGCGCTCCTCTTTCGGCAAGACCACCGCAGCAGATTTGCAGGCGTTCTACAGGACCTGGTATGCACCCAACAATGCGTTGCTGGTGATCGTAGGCGACGTCAATCCGCAGCAGACGCTGGCCAAGGTGCAGCAACTGTTCGGCAAGATTCCCACGCGCGCCCTGCCTGACCATCAGCCGGTGAAACTGCAACCGGTGAAGCCGCAAACCATCGCGTCCACCACGCCGCGCGGCACGGGCGCCGTGCAATTCATGTATCGCATGCCCGGCATGATGGACAAGGACAACGCCGCCGCGCAGGTGCTGCTGGATGTGCTCACCAACGCGCGCAGCTCGCTCTCGCAACTGGCCGTGCAAGGCAAGGTGCTCAGCGCCAGCGCCCAGCTGCAGCCTTTCAGCCATGGCGGCATTGGCGTGATCGAGGTTGGCTTTCCCAAGGGTGGCGATGCCAAACAGGCGCAAACCGACCTGGACGGCGTGATCGATGATCTGCTGAAAAACGGGGTGCCGGCCGGCCTGGTCGAAGCATCGAAGCAGGCCGAAATCGCACAAGCCGAATTCAACAAGAACAGCGCGGTGACGCTCGCCAGCGCCTGGTCGCAGGCGATCGCCTGGATGGGCTTGAGCACGCCGGAAGAAGCGGAAGACCAGATCCGGCAAGTCACCGTCGCCGACGTGAACCGCGTCGCCCGCCAGTACCTGAAACCGGACGAGCGCGTGACCGTGGTGCTCACGCCCAGCGAAAACGGCCAGCGTCCGCCGGATAGCGGTGGCTTCGGCGGTTCGGAATCCTTCAACAGCAACGAAAAGCTGGATGCGCCGCTGCCCGAATGGGCCGCGCAAAAGCTGAGCAAGCTGGAGATGCCGCGCTGGACGCTATCGCCGGTGGACATGAAGCTCGACAACGGCATCCGCCTGATCGTGCAGCCATCGAACATCAGCAAGACGGTGACGGTGGTCGGCCATATCGACAACAACCCGAAGTTGCAGGAACCCGCCGGCAAGGAAGGCGTGGCACGCCTGCTGGATTCGCTGTTCGATTACGGCAGCATCACGCTGGATCGCGATGCCTATCACAAGGCGCTGGATGATATTTCTGCCAACGAAAGCGGCGGCACCGATTTCGGCGTGGCCGCGCTGAGCGATCATTTCGACCGCGCCATGCAATTGCTGGCCGACAACGAACTTCACCCGGCCCTGCCGCAACAAGGCTTTGCCGTACAGCAGGAAACGCTGGCGCGCGCACTTGCCGGCGAGATGCAATCACCGCAATACAAGATGATGAAAGCACTACGCGCTGGCCTGCTGCCTGCTGGCGACCCCGACCTGCGCCTGCCCACGCCCGAGACCATCGGCGCGTTGAAGTTGCAGGACGTGAAGGACTATTTCGCCAAGACGTATCGTCCTGACCTCGCCACCATCGTGGTGGTCGGCAACGTCACGCCTGAGCAAGCCAAGGCCACGGTGGAACGCTACTTTGGCCAATGGAAAGCGGAAGGCGCCAAGCCCGACGTGATTTCCAAACCAGTGCCGGTGAATCCTGCCGGTTACGCGGTGATCGAGAACTCCTATGCCTCGCAGGACCAGGTACTGATGGGCCAGATGCTCGATCTCAACATGCACAACCCGGATCGCTACGCGCTGCAACTGGGCAACAACGTATTGGGCGGCAATGGCTTTGCCTCTCGGCTGATGACCGACATCCGCGTGAAGCACGGCTACGCGTACGGCGCCGGTTCCGGCATGCAGTTCAATCGCTCGCGCTCGGTTTTCTTCGTGCAGTACGGCAGCGATCCGGACAAGGTGGCGCCGGTCAACGCACTGATCCGCCAGAACCTGGTCCGGATGCAGACCACGCCGATCAAGCAGAGCGAATTGGACAATGCCCGCCAGTACGAAATCCGCTCCATTCCGGTAGGCGTATCCAGCATCAACAACATCGCGCGCGCATTGCTCAATTGGGCATGGCACGACGAACCGCTGGACCAGCCGATGATTGCCGCCAAGCACTACCTAACGCTCACTCCCGGGCAGGTGCAGGCGGCGTTCAAGAAGTATTTGAAGCCGGAGAACCTGATGCAGGTGGTGCAGGGGCCGACGCCGGCGAAGCATTGATTGGGCGAAGCCACGCGATTCGTAAGCTGGGATGACAATCCCAGCTTCACGAAGCGCAAGAAGAGCATCGAGCCAGTACGTCGTCGCGAACTTGCATGTATCTCGATTGAGATACAAAATAGCCTCCAAATTTATTGGGAGGCATCCGCCATGGCCACGCACACCTCAATGCTGCACGTTCGCATTGACGACGATCTTAAGAATGCCGCTACAGAAAAATTGGCCAGTTTCGGCTTGACCATCTCGGATGCGGTGCGCATTCTGCTCACCCGCGTCGTCAAAGAAGGTGCGTTGCCTGCGGCACTTACAGCTGATCAAGAAGCCTACGATTCCTGGTTTCGCGAGAAGGTTCAACAAGCACTTGCCGACAGTCGACCGTCACACTCCCACAAGCGCGTCATGGATGAAGCTCAAGCACTGATAGACAGGAAGCGTCGTGCCCGAAGTTGAATGGAAGGATTCTGCCCGCGCTGATCTTTTGGAGATCATCGATTACGTCTCCGACGACAACCCGGAAGCTGCGCAAAAACTGAAGGACGACATCGAAGCGAAGACCGAAAAATTATCTTCTCATCCAAAAATTTGCCGACAAGGACGGATTACCGGCACTCGAGAAATGGTGGTCCACAAAAACTATATTGTGATCTATACCGAAAGCGTTGGAACGATATCCATTCTGCGCGTACTGCATGCCGCACGTTCCTGGCCAAATTCTTGAGCATCTAGTTTTTTGCACGCTGGCGCTTCTCCAAATCCGGCAAAAACACTGCCAGCGCGCCGATCAACGGCAAGTACGCGCACAGCGAATACACGTAGTCGATACCATGTGCATCGGCCACTCGCCCGAGCACCGCGGCGCCGATGCCGCCCATGCCGAACGCGAAGCCGAAGAACAAGCCGGAGATCATGCCTACGCGTCCTGGAATCAATTCCTGCGCGTAAACCAGGATCGCCGAAAACGCCGACGACAGAATCAAGCCGATCACCACCGACAGCACGCCGGTCCAGAACAGATTGGCATGCGGCAGGGCCAGCGTGAATGGCGCCACGCCGAGGATCGAGACCCAGATCACCCACTTGCGCCCGATGCGGTCACCCACTGGCCCGCCAATCAGGGAACCGGCCGCCACCGCGAACAGAAACACGAACAGATGCATCTGCGCCGCTTGCACCGACAAGCCAAAGGTGTGGATCAGGTAAAACGTGAAATAGCTGCTGATACTAGCGAGATAGAAATACTTGGAGAAGATCAACAAGCCAAGAATCAGCAGGCACACGAACACCTTGTTGCGACTGAGCGCTTCGCCCGCAACGTGCCGCGCCACGTTGTGGCGCGCAACGTAGTGCAGGCGATACCAACGCCCCACTTGCAGCAACACCACCATCGCCAGCAGCGCCGCCAGCGAAAACCACGCCACGCTGCCGCGCCCGTGCGGCACGATGATCCACGCCGCCAGCAGCGGCCCCAGCGATGAACCGGTGTTGCCGCCCACCTGGAACAGCGATTGCGCCAGGCCGTGCTGCCCGCCTGAAGCCAGGCGCGCCACGCGCGAGGACTCCGGATGGAACACGGATGAGCCCGTCCCTACCAACGCCGCCGCCACCAGCAGCACTGCGAAATTCGGCGCGGTGGCCAGCAGTAGCAAACCGCACAAGGTGAAGCCCATGCCGACCGGCAGGGAGTAAGGCATCGGCTTGCGATCGGTCACCATGCCGACCAGTGGCTGCAGCAACGAGGCCGTCACTTGATACGTCAGCGTGATCAGGCCCACTTGCGTAAAGCTGAGGTGGAAACCGCTTTTCAACAGCGGATAGATCGCAAGGATCAACGACTGGATCATGTCGTTGAGCAGGTGCGAAAAACTGATCGCACCCAGGATGGTGTAGTCCGTGCGCGGCGCGGTCGACGGCAGCGAAACCGGTTCGGCGGAGTTCTGCATGGAGCCCTCGGGGATGGGCAGCGGGCAACATTGCCCGGCTGTGCATGCCACCTTAAAGTAGCCGCCTGCGGCCTGCATGCACTATCGGGTCAATTTCTATCGTTTTTGGGCCAAACGGGAGGCGGCGTGCGCAACACCCGCGTGATCGGCTACGAAGACACGCCCCGCGACGTGGTCGCTACCGGCAACGACTACGCTGCCGGCCTGTCGCTACCCAGCCATCGGCATAAACGCGGGCAATGCCTGTATGCGGTCACCGGCGTGCTCACCGTCACCACCAGCGAAGGCAGCTGGGTGGTGCCACCTTATCGCGCGCTGTGGATTCCGGCGGGCGTCACCCATGCGGTGCATATGGGCGGCCTCACCAGTACGCGCAGCGCTTACGTGCTTCCCGCTGTGGCAGCCAAGGCGGGCTTGCCCGCGCGCTGCACGGTAGTCAGCATCTCGCCTCTGCTGCACGCACTGCTGTCCGAAGCGGTGGACCTGCCCGCCGAATATGAACTGGGCAGCCGCGACGATGACTTGATGCGCCTGCTGGTGACCGAACTCGCCCGGATGCCCGCCCTCCCCCTCAATACCCCCATGCCGCGGGAGCCCAGGCTCGCGCAGCTGTGCCGGGCGCTGCTCGCATCGCCTTCGCTGGATGTGGATATCGATCTCATGGCCGGGAAAGCCGGCATGAGCCGCCGCAGCTTTACCCGCCTGTTCCGCGAGCAGACCGGCATGAGCTTCAGCGACTGGCGCCACCAGGCCTGCCTGATGGCCGCCCTGGCGCGCCTTGGGCGCGGGCAGGCGGTCACACGCGTGGCGATGGAGCTGGGCTACAGCAGCACCAGCGCCTTCACGGCTGCATTCCGGCGCACGCTGGGGGCGGCACCCAGTCATTACATGCTGTCCGGCAGCACTTCCTGACGGGAGACAACGCGCCCTTGGCGCGACGTATGTCATAACCGTGTCAACAGCTTCCCGCACCATGGCAGGGTCGTGGCATGCTGCAAGGTGTCCCGCGCACCCGCCACGAGATCGATGCATCGTTCGATGAGCAAACGCCCCAACGAAGACGCCATGTCCGCCGCCCCCCTGCCTGCGCCAGGTGTGGCGGAGGCCAGTCCTGCAGTCGATCTCAACGACAAAACGCACTATATCCATCGCGAACTGTCGCAGTTGCAATTCAATAATCGCGTGCTGGAGCAAGCGCTGGACGAGCGCACGCCGCTGCTGGAGCGCCTGAAGTTCCTGCTGATTTTTTCCAGCAACATGGATGAGTTCTTCGAAATCCGCGTCGCCGGCCTGAAAAGCCAGCTGGCTTTCGGCCACGAAATCGTCGGGCCGGACGGCATCACCCCCAAGCAAGCGCTGACCGAAATCAGCGATATCGCGCATCGCCAGATCACACGCCAATACACCATCCTCAACGAACGTCTGCTGCCGGAACTGGATCGCCACGGCATCCGCATCGTGCGCCGCGAGAACTGGTCGTCCGCGCAGAAACGCTGGGTGCAGCGTTATTTCCGCCAGGAAGTGGCGCCGATGATGACGCCGATCGGCCTCGATCCCACCCATCCGTTTCCGCTGCTGGTCAACAAGAGCCTCAATTTCATCGTCGAGCTGGAAGGCGTGGATGCCTTCGGCCGCGACTCGGGCCTGGCCATCTTGCCGGCGCCGCGCGTGCTTCCGCGCATCATGCGCTTGCCGGATGAGATATGCGAAGGCGGCGAGAACTACGTGCTGCTGTCGTCGATCATCCATGCCCATGCGGAGGAATTGTTCCCCGGCATGGAAGTGCGCGGCTGCTATCAGTTCCGCCTGACGCGCAACGCCGATCTCACCATCGATCCGGAGGAAATGGACGACCTCGCCCGCGCGCTGCGCGGCGAGTTGTTCTCGCGCCGCTTCGGCGATGCGGTGCGGCTGGAGGTGGCAGACAACTGCCCGAAGAAACTCACCGATTACTTGCTCAAACAGTTCGGCCTGACCGAAGCGGAGCTGTATGAAGTCAACGGGCCGGTGAACCTCACGCGCCTGTTCGGCATCGTCACTCGCAGCCAGAGCCCACACCTGCAATACCTGCCGTTCGTACCGGCGATCCCTAAGGCGCTGAAGAAAGCCGAAGACCTGTTCCAGGTGATCAACAAGCAGGACGTGCTGCTGCTGCACCCCTATGAATCGTTCGCACCGGTGGTGGACTTGCTGCGCCAGGCGGCGAAGGATCCGGACGTGCTCACCATCGAGCAAACGCTGTACCGCACCGGCGCCAATTCGGAAATCGTGGATGCGTTGGTGGAAGCCGCGCGCGCCGGCAAGGAAGTGATCGCCGTGGTGGAACTGCGCGCGCGCTTCGATGAGGAGTCCAACCTGAGTCTTGCCCAGCGCCTGCAGCAGGCCGGCGCGGTGGTGATCTACGGCGTGGTGGACGTCAAGACGCACGCCAAGATGGTGCTGATCCAGCGCCGCGAAGGCCAGAAACTGCAGCGCTACGCGCACCTGGGCACCGGCAATTACCACAGCGGCACCGCGCGCCTGTATACGGATTACAGCCTGCTTACGTCCGACCCGGCGCTGTGCGAAGACGTACACAAGCTCTTCAGCCAGCTCACCGGCATGGGCAAGCTGCTGAAGATGAAAAAGCTGCTGCATGCTCCGTTTACGCTAAAAAAGTCTTTGCTCGATTTGATCGCGCGCGAAACGGCACATGCCGAAGCGGGCAAGCCGGCGCACATGATCATCAAGATCAATGCGCTCACCGATGCGAAGATGATCCGTGCACTGTACAAGGCCAGCATCGCCGGTGTGAAAGTGGACCTGCTGGTGCGCGGCATGTGCTGCTTGCGCCCGGGCCTTCCGGGTGTTTCGCACAACATCCGCGTGCGTTCGATCGTCGGCCGCTTCCTGGAACACAGCCGCGTGTACTGGTTCGCCAATGCCGGCGAAGAACGCATGTACCTGGCCAGTGCCGACATGATGGAACGCAACCTGGATCGCCGCGTCGAAACCGGCTTTCCGATCGAGGATAAAAAGCTGCGCCAGCGTATCCGCAAGGAGCTGGAGCTTTACCTCACCGATAACACTACGACATGGGAATTGCATACCGACGGCAACTATTCGCGGCTGCAGCCGGGCGATGGGCAGGCAGCGCACGACGTGCAGCAGCAGCTGCTGGAGAAGTATTGTGGCGTCGGGGCGCCGGCAGCGCCGTGACGCGTAGGTTGGGGTGAGCGGAACGCGAACCCCAACCCACGTGCCACTGACCCGTCATTCCGGCGAAGGCCGGAATCCAGTTAAATACGTCGTGCGAAGCACACAAAGCCTTTATGAGGTGCTGCGCACGCCACTTTTCATTGGATTCCGGCCTTCGCCGGAATGACGGTGTAGAGGTCACGCATGCACATGCCGCTTCACCCACTCCACATACCGATCAACAAAGCCCTGCAAGAATTTCTTCGTACTCTCCACCCCGATATTCCCCTCATCATCGATCAGGCCATCGCTGAATTTGAGGAACACCTCAGGCTGCCCCATCAGCGGCACGTCCAGATACGCCAGCACATTGCGCAGATGCTGCTGCGACAACGCCGTGCCTGTCGCGCCCACCGATATGCCGATCACCCCGCCGGGCTTGTTGGCGAAGGCACTTGAGCCATACGGGCGCGAGGCAATGTCGATGGCGTTCTTCAACACGCCCGGAATCGAGCGGTTGTATTCCGGCGTCACGAACAACAGCGCGTCGGCCGCCTTGATCTGCGCCTTCAACTGTTGGCAGACCGGTGGGTAATCGCTATCGAAATCCTGGTTGTACAGCGGCAGGTTGTCGATGCGCACGTGCTCGAACGACAGTTCCGGCGGCGCCAACCGTTCCACCGCCTTCGCCAGTTTGCGATTGATGGAGTCTTTGCGCAGGCTGCCGACCAGCACCGCTACCTTGATTGCGGACATGCCATTCTCCTTCGAGAGCCGTTCCCGCCAGGGGATGGTTGGAACATGCCGCGCTGCCGGGCAACTTGGCGTGAAATAGCGACGGGATGACGCAGCCATGCTCTCTGGCACATGTCCTGCATACCCTGCACCCTTGAGGCTTTTATTACGCCGCAGAATGGCGGTACCGTTCAACACCAGGGAATCGATCATTCCGCAACGGGCAAGGGAATCAGCAGGCCGCAGAACCTGCCAATGGCCGCTGCGGCATTCGGCGTAAAGAAGCGGAAGCACGATTCACTTCATGGTGTGGGGGATGAAGTGTCAGGGGAGGCGTTGCGCAAACTGGGCAGCGAACGCAGGTGGCTGCTGGCCGCCTCGCCGGTGCTTTGGCTGCTGTGGTTTTCGCTGGCGACGGCCGGCGCAAAAAGCACACCTCTGCGCGGCGCTTGGCACGAGGTGACGCGGGGCGACACACCCGCCTCCATCCTGGCCGCGTTCGGGCAAGGTGCGCTCAGCCCTTTCAATCCGTCCCTGCTGCATCGGTTTGCGCGCGATGCGCTCGGCAGCTGGGTGGTATTGCAGCCGGAAGCCGGGGATGTGGACGAAGAGCGCGTGCTGTCGATCTACCCTGCCCCGCTCGGCACCGTCACGCTCTACGACAAGCAAGGGCCCATCCATAGCTACGCCATGAACGACGCCGGCGATGACCTGCATGGCCATGGACGGCTGGCCATCCGCCTGGCTGCCGGCACGGCATCCTCGGCGCCGATCCTGCTGAAGCTGGAACACAGCAGCAGCCTTGCCGCGCCGGAACGCTTCGAACTGCAAGGCCTGGAGGACTTCCTGCTGCAGGATTCCGACTGGCTCGCTTTTGCGACGGCATGCCTGGCCGTGATGGTGGCGATGGCGCTGATGGCGTTGTGTTTTGCCGTGATGCTGCATGACATGACCTTCGCCTGGTACACCGGCTACATGCTTTGCTATGTGGTGGTGCAAGGTATACAGACCGGCTTTCTGTTTCACCCGCTTGGTCTCAGTTGGCTGGCCGGTTCGGAATTGCTGGTGGGCGCCTCGGCGACGGCGTTGTCGGTATCGTTCGCTTCGCTGTTCATCAGCCGCTTCTGCGACGTGCAGCGTTACGCACCCGCATTGAGCGTACCGGTGGTGGCGCTGGGTTTTGCCATGCCGCTGATCGTGCTGCTGCGCTGCACCGGCATCGAGCCGCTGGTGGTGATGGCGCAAACGCTGGTGAATCCGGTTCTTATCCTGGGTGCCTTGCTGCTGCTCGTCACGGCCTTGGCGGCTGGCGCCAGAGGTTCACGCCAGGCGTGGTTCTTCCTGGCCGGCTGGACGCCGCTGCTGGTGCTCACCGCCATGACCAGCGCGCAGACCACCGGCGCGCTGCGGAGCCTGGACTGGCTCAATGACGCCAGCATCGGCATGGGCGCGTTCGAGGCCATCGTACTGTCGCTGGGCCTGGCCGATCGCGCGCTGACCATGCGGCGCGATCGCGACCAGGTGCGCGTACTGGCCGATCACGACGCGCTTACCAACATCCTCAACCGCCGCGCATGGACCGAAGCGGCCAATCGCATGCTGGCCACGAACACGGAACGCTCCATCGCGATGCTGTTCCTGGATCTGGACCACTTCAAGACGCTCAACGACCTGCAAGGCCACGCCGCCGGCGATCGTGCGCTGGTTGCCGTGGCCGAAGTGCTCAGCAACGAGCTTCGTCCCACCGATCTGCTGGGCCGCTACGGCGGCGAAGAATTCGTGGCGATGTTGCACGACGTGAACCAGGAACAGGCCATGCACGTGGCGACACGCTTATGCCGGCGCGTGCATCGGATGGAAATTCCGGTGAACTTGAACGATCTGCGCTTGAGCGTGAGCATCGGGCTGGCGATGCGAAGTGCCGGCGACACGCTGGAATCGCTGATCGAACGTGCGGACCAGGCGATGTATTACGTGAAGCTGCATGGGCGCAACCAGGTGCACGCGTATGAGCGGCGCGCGGAGATATACGGGCAGCGATCGCGGGCGCGCTCGCAACAGGATCCGCCGCGCTGAATCAGCGCCGTCGCAGGCCGGGATGAAATCCCAGCATCGCCAACTTGATGGAATGCCGGGATTTCATCCCGGCTGCGACGAGCACGATCATGCATTACCGGGCAGCGAGCTTCCTGGCCGCCGCGACGACGTCTGCATCGCCCGGCAAAACAAGGAACGCCGCACCGGCCAGCGGCGTATAGGTATCCGCACCCACCACACGCTCCAGCGGCGTGCTGCCGAAACCCGCTTCCATCACGGCGGTGATGATGCCCTCGCCCACACCCGCGCTCTTGCGGCCTTCATCCAGCACCAGGATGCGCTTCGCACTCTTCGCCTGCTCGGCGATGAAGGCATCGTTGAGCGGCGCCAGCCAGCGCAAATCCACCACGCGCACCTTCCAGCCGAGTTCCTGCCCGATCGTGCGCGCCGAGCGCAACGCCATCGGCACGCCGTTGCCGAAGGTGAAGATCACCAGGTCATTGGCGTCCGCGGTATAGATGCGGCCCTCGCCCAGCGGCATCGCCTCACCGGGTGCCGGATAGGCGAACTGCCATTGGCCGTCCCCTGCCTCATACAGGTCTTTGGTCATGTACAAGGCAATCGGCTCCAGAAAGGCGCACACGCGACCGTCGATTTTCGCCAGCGCCATCAGCGTGCGCAGCATGGTCGCCGCATCATCGCCACGGCTTGGGCAACCCACGACGAGCCCCGGTATATCGCGCAAGGCCGCGATCGAGTTGTCGTTGTGAAAATGGCCACCGAAACCGCGCTGATAACCCAGCGACGCCACACGCATCACCAGCGGATTGCGGTACTGGCCGTTGGAGAAGAACTGCAGCGAGGCCGCTTCGCCGCGGATCTGGTCGCAAGCATTGTGGAAGTACGCCAGATACTGGATCTCCGGGATCGGCAGCATGCCCATGTTGGCGTAGCCCTGCGCCAGGCCAAGGATCACCGTCTCGTCCAGCAGCGTGTTGAACACGCGATTGCCCTTGAACGCTTTGTGCAAACCCTTGGTGACGGTATACACGCCGCCCTTCTGCGCGACGTCCTCGCCGAACAGCAACGACTCGGGATATTTCGCCATCAGGTCATGCAAGGCATGGTTGATCTGGATGGCCAGATGACGCGGCGGCTGCTTCTCCGGCAGCTTGTCTTCGCTGCCGAACACGGCGACGCGCTTGTCGTTGTAGTCGGCGCGCTCGGCTTCGGCCTTCACCGCATCCGGCGTGTAGGGTGCGAGCGGCGCCATCACCTCGTCCAGCGTCTGCAGCCGTGGCCGGCGATCGGCTTCTTCAGCAGCTTCGAAACAGCGTGTGCGAATGCTGTCGTTCAAGGCCAGCAATTCGTCCTTACTATACAAGCCCGACTCCAGCGCAATCGCCGCGGAACGCAGCAGCGGATCGGAGGCTTCCACCGCAACCAGCTCTTCGATGCTGCGCCACTCGATTTCGAAATCGGTACCGGCATGGCCCATGATGCGCGTGGTCTTCAAATGCAGAAACGTCGGACGGCGCGTTTCGCGGCAATGATCCACCGCACGCTGCACTTGTTCGTAGCCGCTCGCCAGATCCAGGCCGTCGGCAAAGAAGTAATCCAGGTCAGGACGATGCTGGAAATTGTTCGCTACCCAGCCGCTGGGCGTCTTTACCGAAATGCCGATGCCGTTGTCTTCGCAGACGAACAATATCGGTGCGGGCAATTTTTGATACGCCGTCCATGCGGCCGCATTGAAAGCTGTTTGCGCCGTGGCGTGATTGCTCGATGCGTCGCCGAACGAACAGATCGCAATGGAATCATTCGGTATCGGCAGCGCATGACCGATGCGGCGCGCCTGCTCGATGGCGATGGCGGTGCCAAAGGCTTTCGGCAAATGCGAGGCGATGGTGGAAGTCTGCGGCAGGACCCACAGCGGCTTGCTGCCCCACACTTTGTGGCGGCCGCCGGAAGCCGGATCTTCCTTGCTGGCGGCGAACGACAGCGCCGAATCCATGATCGGATCCATGCCCGGCAGCTTGCGGAAGCGCTCCGCCATGAAGCCGCCGGAGCGGTAATGCAGGAAGGCCGGATCGGTATGCCGCGTAAGGCGCGCCACCATCGCGTTGCCTTCGTGACCGGAACTGCCGATGGTGTAGAACACTTTGTTCTGCACGCGCAGCACGCGCGCCATCAGGTCGAGATGGCGCGAGATCAGCTGCGATTCCAACAGTTCACGGAAGGCCCGTGCGTCCAGTGAACTGCCGGGCAGAACGGCGTCGTTGTCGTTCGGCCGAGCGTGGACATTGCCTCGCCATAGCTGCACGAACTCGGTGAAGTTCTGATCGACGATCTCGGCGCGGTTGAAGCCCTTGTGGCGGGCGGCAATGGGTGTGGCGGACATGGCGAAGGTTCTCTAACGATGATCGGTTGGCGCGCCATGGCACAAGGCGCGCAGCAGCTCGGCGCGCGCCAGGTCTTTCGGGCGGCCGAAGCGTTTCAAAATGCGAATGTGTTCATCGCGCGACGGGATGGCGACGGCGATGTCGGCAATCGTGAAGTGCACGGTGTCTTTCGGACTCAACGCCATGGCAGTCAACGATCACGATGGCCACAACAGGTGGCGTTTGCAGGTTGCAGTTGAACGGGTGGACATTTGACCGAACCGTACGAGCAGAACACGCAACAATCGCCAGTCTTGGGACGAAGCAGCACCTGGCA
This sequence comes from Dyella sp., assembly GCF_036746095.1. NCBI lineage: Bacteria > Pseudomonadati > Pseudomonadota > Gammaproteobacteria > Lysobacterales > Rhodanobacteraceae > Dyella > Dyella sp. The sequence goes on along the minus strand of NZ_DAIOEU010000064.1, from coordinate 1,659 downwards.
GTTCGGGCAGTCATGGAAAAACACACAGGCGTCGAGCGGCATGGTTTCCTCGCTGGAGAAACCACAGTGCGGACAAGTAAGCGTGGACTGGAGCATGACGCCACTTATCCCTGTTTTGTCTCCGCCATCATTCATCGCCGTTGCAACCATTCTTCCCGCGTCTGGCCCCAGATTTCGACGCGCACGTCCTGATAGGGTTCCGGCAGATTCGAGTGCCGCTGGAACCGCGAACCCAAACGCTTGGCCAGCGCAATCGAAGGCTGGTTGTCGGAGTTGATGGAATGGATGACTTCGCTCCATCCCAGATGCTCGAACGACCAGTCCATGATGGCCGCCGCGCCTTCGTAGGCGTAGCCCTTGCCCCATGCATCGCGCACCAATGCCCAGCCCACTTCGTTGCCGGGCCATCCGTCCGGATACCACGGGCCGAGCCGGCCGATCCAGCGGCCGGTGGATTTCTCGAGTACGGAAAACATCGAGAAGCCCTGGATCATCCAGGCACCGGCGAGCGAGAGAAAACCGCGCCATGCGACCGGACGCGATTGCACGCCGCCAATGAAGCGCGCCGCATCGGGATCGGCCATGTTGGCGGCGTACGCATCGAAATCTTCGTGGATCGGCGGACGCAGGATCAGGCGTTCGGTTTCGATGATGCGGATATCGTGGATCGACACGGTTGACTCCGAAGCTGTCGCGATACGCTTCCAGGGCCGTCATTCCCGCGAAGGGGGAATCCATCTCGAGCATGTCGCAAGAGCAACATGGATTCCCGCTTTCACGGGAATGACGGCAGTCGGGATCAGAATGCGTTGATGCCAGTCAGCTCTCGACCCACCACCAGCTGATGCACGGTCTCGGTGCCTTCATAGGTAATCACCGATTCCAGATTCAACGCATGGCGAATCGCGGAGTGCTCCACGGTAATGCCGGCACCGCCGAGCACATCGCGGCATTCGCGCGCGATATCCAGCGCCATGCGCACGTTGTTCCACTTCGCCAGCGACACCTGGGTGGGTTCCATCTTGCCGGCGTCTTTCAAGCGGCCGAGCTGCAACGACAACAATTGCGCGGTGGTGATGCGACGAGCCATGTCGGCCAGCTTCAACTGGATCGCCTGGTTTGCGGCCAGCGGGCGGCCGAACAGCACGCGTTCCTGCGTGTAGTCGATCACTTCCTTCAAGCAGGCCTGCGCGGCACCGATCGGGCCCCAGGTGATGCCATAGCGCGCCTGCGTAAGGCAGCCGAGCGGGCCCTTCAAGCCTTTCACGTTCGGCAGGCGCTGGGCGTCGGGCACGCGCACGTTGTCGAAGAACAGCGCGGATGTTACGGACGCGCGCAAGCTCATCTTCTTGTGTACTTCCTGTGCGGTGAAACCCTTGGTATCGGTCGGCACGATAAAGCCCTGGATGCCGTCTTCGGTCTGCGCCCACACGATGGCGATGTGCGCGAGGTTGCCGTTGGTGATCCACATCTTGGCGCCGTTGATGATCCAATCGCCGCCATCCTTCTTGGCGTTGGTCTTCATGTTGGCCGGATCGGAGCCGCCGTGCGGTTCGGTCAAGCCGAAGCAGCCGATGATTTCGCCCGCCGCCATCTTGGGCAGATACTGCATCTTCTGCGCTTCGCTGCCGTAGGCGTAGATGGGATACATGCACAGCG
>NZ_DAIOEU010000063.1:0-25847 GCF_036746095.1 Dyella sp. | reverse complement strand
ACCAGGTCTTGCAACGCTTTGCGTGCAACGCGCAAATTTTTCCCGGACAGCAGTGGGCGAAAGCCGGGAGCCAGTGATTTTTGAATTTTCGCAGTCGCCAGGCGCTAGCCGTCACGAGCAACGTCGCGATGAGCCTAGGGGCGAGCCGCAGCCAACGCCAAATAGCGCTGATGCAGCGCCGCAACTTGCGGTCCCAGCGCAGCTTCCGGCCCACTGTTATCAATTACGTCATCCGCCAACGCCAGGCGGGCAGTACGGGACGCCTGGCTGGCCAGAATGCGCACGGCCAGATCCTCATCCATGCCATCGCGCAGCATCAGGCGCTGCCGTTGAACGGCTTCCGGCAGATCCACCACCACGATGCGATCCACCCAGCGGTAGTGCCCGATGTTCTCGGCCAGCAACGGAATGGCCAGCATCACATAGGGACCTTCATCCGCCTGCACCTGCTCCAGCATCCACTGCCGCACGCGCGGATGCACGATGGCTTCCAGCGTCTTGCGTGCCGAAGGATCGGCAAACACGCGCCTGCGCATCCGCGGCCGGTCCAGACGGCCATGCGAATCCAGCGCCTCAATACCGAATGCATCCACGATCGCCTGCAGCCCATCGCTGCCCGGCTGCACCACCACCCGCGAGGCCTGATCGGCGTCATACACATGCACGCCGTGCGCCTTGAAGCATTGCTCCACCGCACTCTTGCCGGCGGCGATGCCACCGGTCAGGGCCACCGTAAACGGCTTGCCCTGGCTCATCGCATCCCGCTGAAGCTCATGTACGCGTGCCACAACTGCTCACCCGCCACAAACCACACCCAGCCCGCCATGGCGATAAATGGCCCGAACGGCATCGGCACCTCCCGCCCGTGCTTGCGCAAGGCGATCAAGGTGCCGCCGACCAGTGCACCGATGAGGGACGAAAGGAGAATGGTCGGCAGCAGCGACATCGGCCCCATCCAGGCGCCGAGCGCGGCGAGCAGTTTGAAATCCCCAAACCCCATGCCCTCCTTGCCGGTGAGCAGCTTGAACAGCCAGTACACACTCCACAGACTGAGGTAGCCAATGGCGGCACCGAGGATGGCGGCGGGCGGGGCCACGAACATCTGGGTCAGGCTCAGCAACAGGCCGGCCCAGAGCAAGGGCAGGGTGATCTGGTCCGGCAGCAGTTGCGTGCGGAAATCGATGCCGGAGAGCGCCACCAATGCCCAGGTGAGGAATAGCCCCGCGAGGCCGGTCCAGGTCGGGCCGAATTTCCAGACGATGATGGCGCTTAGGATGCCGGTCAGCAGTTCGACCAACGGATATTGGATGGAGATTGGCGCCTGGCAGTAACGGCAACGACCGCGGAGCAGCACCCAGCCCAGCACCGGAATGTTGTCGTGCGCGGCCAATGGATGCTTGCAGTGCGGGCAGTGCGAACCCTCGCGCACGATGCCTGGTGGGAGGGGCTCCTCCTCTGAGAGTTCCAGGCCCAGAACCTCATGGGCTTCCCGCCGCCAGGAAGCATCCAGCCGAGCCGGCAGGCGCAGAATCACCACATTGAGAAAGCTGCCCACGAGCAGGCCCAGCACGCCGGCGATAGCGATCCAGACTGTCAGCGGCAAATCGGGCATGCAGGAACCGTAGGTATGAAAACGCGCCACATTATCGCCGCTTGGCGACAATGATGTGGCGCGTGGGATGATGTTGAGGCGGGTTAGAACGTGCCGGCGAGTTTGAAGATGGGGAGGTAGAGCGCAATGACGATGCCGCCCACCACCGTACCCAGGATCACCATCATCAGCGGCTCGAGCAAGGAGGCAAGCGAATCGACCGCGTTGCTGACTTCCTCTTCGTAGAATTCCGCGCACTTGAACAGCATGGAATCCAACGCGCCGGACTCCTCACCAATGGCGACCATCTGCACCACCATGTTCGGAAAGAGGCCAGTCTGGCGCATGGAGAGCTGCAACTGGTGACCCACTGCGATGTCATCGCGCATTTGATGGACAGCTTCCGAGTAGACAACGCTGCCGGTGGCTCCGGCTACCGCGTCCATGGCTTCCACCAGCGGCACACCCGCACGGAATGTCACGCCCAGGGTACGAGCGAAGCGCGCAATGGCCGACTGGCGAAGAATATTTCCCATGACCGGAAGCTTCAGCGACAAGCGGTCGAGGAAATGGGCGAATTTCACCGAGCGCTTCTTGGCCATGATCAACGCCACGACGCCGCCGACAGTGCCGAAGATCACGATGTACCAGTAGTCCTGCATGAAGGCCGACATCGTCACAAGCAGCTGGGTGGGTGCCGGCAGCTCTGCGCCGGCGTCTTTAAAGGTCTTGGCAAAAACCGGCACGACGAACAGCAACATGATCATGATCACAGCGACCGCCACCACCATCACCATGATGGGATAGAACAACGCCTTCTTGATCTTGCCCTTGATCGCCTCGGTTTTTTCCTTGTAGGTAGCTACCGTGTCGAGAATCGTATCGAGCACGCCGGCCGCTTCACCGGCGCGTACCAGGTTGCGGTAAAGCTCGTCGAACTGTACCGGGTATTGACCGAGCGCCTCATTGAGGGTGGAACCACCCTCGATGCTCTGCTTGACATCCGTCAGCATGGTTTTGAACCGCGGGTTCTTCTGGCCATCCGCAATGATGTCGAAGGACTGCACCATCGGGACGCCGGATGCCATCATGGTGGCAATCTGGCGGCTGAAGATAGCGACGTCTCGTGGCTTTACCGCACTGCCTGAGCCGCCAAATAGCGGCTTGGCGCGCTCTTTCACGGTTTGCGGATTCATGCCCTGCCGGCGCAGCTCGGCTTTCACCAACGAAGCATTCTTCGCCGGCATCGAACCCTTCATGCGCTTGCCGCGCTTGTCCAGCGCCACCCACTCGTAAGTGGGCATCTGCGAGACCTGCGAGCGCTGTGCGCCCTGCTGCCGGGTGTTTTTGGTGGCGGCGGTAACCGTGGCCATTGTGTCTAATCCCCCAATAATCAGATCCGCACCGGCGCACCTGGCGGCGGGCAGGCAAGATAATCACCAGCTTACGTCACTTTGGTAACCCATTTCGTGGCCCCCCGCGCAAGTCTGGTATGAAACCGGTCGCGATACTGGATCAATCCTTGGTCACGCGATCGATTTCCGCGAGGCTGGTTACGCCCGCTTTCGCCTTCAACAATGCCGACTTGCGCAGGTCGTTGATGCCTATCCTTTGCGCTACCTCGGCAATCTGCAGGGCATTGCCACCTTCCAGCACGATCTTTTGAATCTCCTCCACCATCGGCATCACCTGATAGATGCCCACGCGCCCCTTGTAGCCCTCGTTGCAATCCGGGCAACCCACAGCATCGTAAAGCTCGATGCCCTCGTCGACCTCCTGCTGGGTATAGCCGGCCGCCAACAGGGCCGGTGGAGGCAGCTCAATCCGCTTCTTACAGCTATGCAGGCGTCGTGCCAGACGCTGTGCGATCACCAGTGTGACCGAGGAAGTAATGCTGTAGGGCGGGATGCCCATGTTCATCAGGCGGGAGATGGTCTGCGGCGCATCGTTCGTATGCAGGGTAGAGAGCACCATATGGCCGGTCTGGGCGGCCTTGATGGCGATTTCCGCCGTCTCCAGGTCGCGGATTTCGCCGACCATGATCACGTCCGGGTCCTGGCGCAGGAAGGAACGTAGCGCCGCGGCAAAGGTCATGCCGCGCTTGACGTTCTGCTGCACCTGGTTGATGCCTTCCACGCGAATTTCCACCGGGTCTTCCACGGTGGAGATGTTGCGTTCGGCCGTGTTGAGAATATTCAGCGCGGTGTAGAGCGAAACCGTCTTACCCGAACCGGTAGGGCCGGTGACCAGCACCATCCCGTAGGGCTTGTGGATGGCGTCCAGGTAGAGCTTTTTCTGCGCATCCTCGTAACCCAGCTTGTCGATACCCAGCTTGGCCGAGGAACTGTCCAGGATACGCAGCACGATCTTCTCGCCGAACAGGGTCGGCAGGGTGCTGACGCGGAAATCCATGGCGTGGCTCTTGGACAGGTTGAGCTTGATACGACCGTCTTGCGGCACGCGGCGCTCAGCAATGTCCAGGCCGGCCATGACCTTCAGGCGCGAAGAGATGCGATTTGCCAGCTTCTGCGGTGGACTGGCCACGGCGCGCAGCATGCCATCCATACGCAGCCGTACTCGATATTGGTTCTCATACGGTTCGAAGTGGATATCCGAAGCGCCACGGCGAATGGCATCCACCAGGATCTTGTTAACGAACTTCACTACGGGGGCGTCGTCCCCACCGGTAGCGTCGATCCCGCCACTGCTGGACTCCCCGTCTTCGTCCACCGACTCCAGCGCCAGGTCGTCGAGGTCGCTCCCGCCCAAATCCGGTGTCACGTTGTTGAGCGTGCTGACTGCCGTATCGATGGCGCGGCTAAGCTGTGCCCGTTCAACCAGGACGGGTTCAACCATGCAATTGGAATGGAATTTAATCTCATCCAGGGCATGGAGCTGCATGGGGTCGGCAATGCCTACGAAGAGGCGCTTGCCGCGCTTCATCAGGGGCAAAGCCTGATGCTTGGTCATCAGCTCCTGGCTGATCAGGGATGTCGGCATGCTGGCTGGGGCAAGCGCCGAGACGTCGAAGATCGGCATGCCGAACTCCGCGGAGGCAATCTGTGTCAAGCGGTGGTTATCTACCAGCCCTTGGTCCAATAGCCAACCGGTCAGGGTTTTCTTTTGTTGACTTGAGTCGGTGACCGCTTTGCGGACGTCAGCTTCAGGGAGCAGGCCCTCAGAAACGAGTCGACGGGCCAGTCCGGATAGGCCAAGTGCAGTGGGCTGCGGCTGCGATGACATGATAAGACCTACCTAAATCCTCTGATTGGGCTCGAATTTAGCGCACATTTGGATGGCAGGCTATCAACTGCCGCCCTTTTTGCTATCGGATTCCCTCCCTGTCGCAGTGCCAGTGAAGTAATGGGCAATGGGTGGATGCTCGTATATCTTGATTGCCAAAAACATGCGGCGTGGGAGGCACTTGGCAGTGTCAGTTCATTTTCCACGCTATGATTCACGGACACCTGGGGAAGCAACCGTTTGAACACTCTCAGCATCATCCTTCCGGCCAAGAACGAGGCGGCTGCGCTCATTGACTTGCTGCCGCGACTTCGAGCGGCGCAACCCTTGGCCGAAATCATCGTGGTGGACGATGGGTCAACCGACGATACTCGAGCCATCTGTGAAAAACACGATGTTCAATGTCTGAGCGCGCCTTACTCCATGGGAAACGGTGCCGCCATAAAGCGTGGAGCTCGAGCTGCAAAGGGAGAGATCCTAGTTTTTATGGACGCAGATGGGCAACACGACCCGACAGACGTAACTCGGCTGCTAGATAAGCTTGAGCAAGGCCATGATATGGCTGTGGGTGCACGTGATTGGGGTAGCCAGGCGGGAATGGGAAGGGGGGTTGCTAACACTTTCTATAATTGGCTTGCCACGCGTATGACTGGGCAGTCGGTGTTGGACCTCACGTCGGGTTTTCGTGCGGTACGTGCTGGCCGCTTTAAAGAATTTTTATATCTATTGCCTAATGGATTTTCCTATCCCACGACGAGCACCATGGCTTTCTTTCGAAGTGCATATCCAGTGGCATATGTACCAATCAAGGCCGCGCAAAGAGTGGGGAAAAGCCACATCAAACCACTCCGTGATGGCATTCGATTTCTTTTAATCATTTTCAAGATCGCTACCTTGTACTCGCCAATGAAGCTGTTTATGCCAGCGAGTGCCTTTTTTTTCTTATTAGGCTGCGCTAACTACGCTTGGACATATAGTCATTATGGTCGTCTTACCAATATGAGTACGTTAATGTGGAGCGCTGCCGTTATCGTTTTTTTGATTGGTCTGGTATCCGAGCAGATTACTGCGCTGACCTATCGACGGGACGGCTGATGATAATCGGGTCGGATATTTATCGATTCCGCTTGATACATCAAAGCCTCGGGCATGGGATTTAACAATGCGACTTGGCTGGAACCTGATAGCCGCACTTGGTAACTCAGGCGCGAGTGCCCTGATCAACGTATTGGCTACGCCGTTCTATTTGCACTTCCTGGGCACAGAAGCGTACGGTCTGATTGGGTTCTTTACTACGCTGATGACTTTGCTCGCGATGCTGGATTTGGGGCTCGCTCCCACTATAAGTCGAGAGGTTGCGAGGCAAGTCGAGTTGGGGGATACGAGAAGCGCTGCCTCGCTGTTGGCTACGTTGGAACGCATTTACGTGGTTGTGGCTGTTGGCGTAGGCCTGTTGTTTTTGATTGGCGCGAACTGGATAGCCCATTCTTGGCTGCGAACGAATCATCTGTCGCCTATCGATGTCGCGCACGCTGTAATGATCATGGGCATTCTGGCAGCTTCACGCTGGCCACTAACGCTATACAGCGGTACCCTGCTCGGCGCTCAACGATTAATTTTGTTGAGCAAGGCCAATATAACTATGGTGGCTATAGGCGCGCTGGGTAGCGTCGCATTGCTTCGTTGGGTCTCTCCTACCATTAATGTTTTTTTTCTATGGCAGGCAGTCGTAAGTCTTATCTATACGACCTTGATGCGACGACATGCATGGAATGTTATAGGATATAAAGGCAATTCCCGATTTGAAATTTCGGAGCTAAAACGCATTTGGCGTTTTTCGGTGGGGCTGGGCACCCACACAATGACTGGGGCTATGCTGATGCAGGCTGATAAGCTGGCGCTTAGCAAATTAGTGCCACTAAATATTTACGGTCGCTACGCACTAGCAAGTCTGCTGGCTGGAGGGCTGTATCTCTTGGTTATGCCGACTTACAATGTTTTATCCCCAAGATTTTCGGCGCTCGTTGCTGCCGGAGAAGATGTGCGGCTTCTTAATCTGTATCGGCTTTCCACTCGTCTGCTTGCTACGCTCGTCTTTCCCGTTGCTATGGTTGTAGCGTTATATGCACAGCCATTGGTGAGAGTGTGGACGCATGATGCGGATTTAGCAGCGCAAGTTGCCCCTGTTCTTACGCTATTAATTATAGGGTCTGCGCTTCATGGGGTTATGTTTATGCCATATGCGTTGCAGTTGGCGTACGGTAACGCCAGGCTTCCGCTACTAATCAATAGCTTATTGCTGGTTATATATATGCCGCTCATTATTGCGTTTACTTTACGTTACGCTGAAATTGGGACTGCCGCGGCGTGGTTAATCCTTCATATCTTCTACGTAGTAGTAGGGGCATGGTTAACTCACAGGTATTACCTTAAGCATTACGCATGGCGTTGGGTGCTCAAGGATGTAAGTATTCCCGTAGTTTCCGCTTTATCAGTTGGGATGGCGTTTCTTTACTTCTTTGGTAAATCCGCCTTGGCAGAAGCATCGTTACCCATGTTGATTCTCGGTATATGTGTTAGTGGCGTAGGCGCGGTGGCAATTTCGCTGGCGTTTTCCCCAATGCTGCGATCAGCACTGCTCAGCCATTTTAATCCCCGGCATCTCTGATCAGCTAGGCAATCATGACAGTATCCATACGCCAAGACCCTACAGTCTGCGCGGTAGTAGTGACATTTCAGCCTGATCCGGAGGCGCTGACGGAGCTACTGCTGGCACTTTTGCCCCAGGTGACGAATATTGTCATTGTCGACAATAGTCTTCCGTCCAACACGATCGTCGAACAGTTACTGCACAAGCTACCGCCTGAACGTATTACCCTGATCAGATTGCGTGAAAATTTCGGGGTCGCCAAAGGTCTGAACGTTGGTATTGAGTGGGCGCGTACCCAAAAAGCGGACTTCGTGCTCCTAAGTGATCAGGACAGTCTGCCTGCGGAAGATATGGTGGACGGATTGCTTCAGAGTTATCAGCAGGTCTCGCAGCGAAGTGTAACAGCTGCCGCTATCGGTCCTATATTCACTGATATTCACACGGGCACTGTCTTTCCGTTTCAGGTCGATATCCCGCATAAATTTTTTTACGGACACAGTCGGCCGGGCGCTGAGCAGCCAGAGGTGGAGGCACTTACATTGATAACTTCAGGTACGCTTGTCCCTTTACCAGTTTTAGATGAGGTAGGTCTCATGCGGGAGGAGTTCTTCATAGACAAAGTGGATATAGAGTGGTGCCTGCGTGCCAAGGCAAAGGGCTTTGCCATATATGGAACGAAACGCGCAAGAATGTACCAACGCTTGGGCGAGCGCCAACTTCGTGTGTGGTTTTTGTCCTGGCGTAATATGAGTGCTTACAATCCAACACGAGTTTATTATCAGGTTCGAAATTTCTTCGGACTATGTCGTCTTCCTTATATTTCCAGGCGATGGAAGCTTCGGCATGCATGGTTCACTTTTGGAGCGGCATATAGCCAAATCGTCTTCGGCGATCAAAGGCTCGAAGCGACAAAAATGACATTGAAGGGATTGTGGCATGGTATGTGCGGACGCATGGGGGCGTTACGTCATTGATTATGACTATTTGAGCGTAGGTTTGCCGTGGCGGAGTAGAAGAACAAGTTTCTGCGGAAACCATGTACTCTGTGAAAAGAATGCGCGCCAGTGAGTGCGTCGTTTATCCATCAATTGCCGCCGCCATTGAAGTACATCCGCTCGATAACGCCATATCGCGGTGGGAAGGCCGCCATAGATTTTTTCCACTTTCGCCAGTCCGCTCCCCGTCAGCAAAAGGAATAGCGCTTCGAGGAGAAGAAGCAGCGCATGTAACGGCAATATAGCAAGGGCAAGAAGGGCGGGATAGCACATCAGCAGCACAAAAGTTTTATTGCGTTCGCTAAGTGCTCGGCGACGTACCGTCGTATTAAGTTTTCTGTCTACAATCTTTCCGCCACCAAGATTACGGCCAATCCAATGATCGAAGCCGGGGGTCGCGAGTATCGTAATCCTGTATCCCAGTAGGCGAGCCGCGAAGCAAAGGAAAATGTCCTCTGCGATAGAGCCGAACCAGGGGGGGAATCCACCCACTTCATTCCACACTTTCCTTGGTATCCAAAGGCACGCGCCCGTCGCTACACCTGCTTCGTGTGTTTCGGCGGAAAAAATAGGAATAGGGTTCAAAAAAAGATCGGCGCGATAGCCGCAGTCCACCAGGCTGCCATCAATCAGCGTGTATTGCGGTAGACCGAGAACGTCCATGTCATGTCCTGCATTGGCATATACAAACATTGCTTCCAGACTTCCCGGGCGCAATATCGCATCATTATTCAAGAGCAGGACAAATCGCCCAGCCGCGACCTCCACCATACGGTTGTTGCTAATGCAAAACCCAACATTTTTGCTGCTGTTTAGGAGCTTTACGTCGGGAAAGGCGCTTTTTATTCTGGAGGACGATTCATCCGTTGAGGCATCGTCATGTACGATGACTTCTAAAGAAAAATCGCCATGTTGTGAATAAACTGATTCCAAGCAATCCAGTACATATTCGCCGCCATTGTAGTTGGCAATGCACACGCTGATATCTATAGAGCGACCGATTGCATTCATGGGAAAGTACCGGAATGCCTTGCAACGAGCTGCTTAAGGCGCGGCGCCAGTCGCTCGGCCGCGACTCGTGTAGACAGTCTTGCATCGTAGAGCTTTCGGCCATTCGCACCGATATCCCCGAGCAAGGCGCGATGTTCGAAGGACCAACGAATAGCATCTGCAAGCGCATTGGAATTGTTCTGTTCAACCAGCAGGCAATTGTGTTTGTCGATGAAACCGATGTCGGACTCAGTCCGCCCGACAATGGTGGCCCGGCTAGCGGCGAGGCACTGAGCGGTCTTTGTGGTGATGACTCGCAGAGCTTGTTTGGTGCCTCCGAAAGGTCCGCCCAGGCAAATGCTGGCGGCAGGAATGTCACGGCTCAAAAGTTCATTAAAGGGAACCCATGGGCGATGTGTATATTGGGTGACTCTCTGCTCTTTACACATTGCGTTCAACTGTTCGCTGGAACCTCCTACAAAGTCGAAGCGTATAGGAAGATCTCGAAGCTGAGCGGCTGCGCGCACAATGACGTTGACACCATGCAATGGCAAAAACGAGCCAAAGAACAACACATTAAACGTTTCCGTCGGTATGGAGAGATTTTGCTGGACTTGCTCTAGCTCTGGCGCGCTGACTGGCACTGCACAGAATTTTTCGATAGGCAATCCGAATGTCTTTTGGTAGTACTCGATGTGAGCAGGTGTGTCGGTGAGTATAAGATCGGCGTGGCGTAAAATGCTGCGCTCAAGCCAGAAAACTAAAGGGGCGAACAGGCGCCCCTGCCACCCAAGCTTGCCTTCCTGATGAACTGCTCCATAAGGTGACATCAGCGCATCAAACACGATCGGCTTCCTTGCTAAGTATGGTAGGAACAGCCAGAAAATCTCATGGGATCGAAACCCGAACACATATACGTCAGCAGGCACGTCACGTTGTAGTTTACGCAGCGAGTGCCATGCTTCAAAGTAGCGGCGCCAGCCGGCGCTCCTATTGTGAGCAATCAATAACGTCACGTCAGGCATTTGCTCAAGTGCGCGGACGGTGCCTTGGTTGCGTGGGAAGAAGATATCGCGGTAAGCGACGATATGCACGACCCGTAAAGGAGGGTTTGCGAGGTTGCGAGCTGCGAGCTCCTGTATCTGCATGGTGCTGGGTTAGTTGATGCTATTGACTTACGAACAGGTGGATGAATGTTCAGGTGCAAGGCATGTGCTGAGATGCTCGTATGTGCCAGGCGACAGCATCAGCTTTTGTTGGGGTGTAATGCGTGAGAGTTCGTCGCGGGCTTCCTGAAACTGCCCGGTAACTATCAACAGTTTGACGAGCGTGATTTTGTAGACTGGCTCGTTGGGAGCGGCAATGGTGGCCCGTTTGAAGTAGCCAAGAGCGGAGGATTCGTCATGTAGTGCGTTCAATGCATAGTCACCAGCTTCAGAGAGCAGGCGGCCATTGGGGTTTGGATGGCTTAGCGCAGCCGCAATGGCTTCACGCATCCTGTCAGTCGGGAGATCGCAATCCTTGTCGCAAGCGCAGTTAATCAATGCGCCTAGCGCGCTTTCATCTTGCACCGTGCTTTTATGATTGCGAAGTTTGTCAATCATGCTATCCCACCATGCCTCCTTGAGAGGTAGATGCATTCGAGCGTTCATGAAAATGAGTGCTTGTTCGGGCAGGATGGATGAGTAACGCAATCTGGCTGCGCGTTCCAGTGGTGCATACGCCTTTTGCGTGAATGGCGAATTTCGATCGTAACGCGAATAGATAATGTAGGTACGTCCAAGCTCGTATTGCGCGCGCGGCGAGTTTGGGGCTCGTGCAGCCAGTTCCTCAGATAGCCGTAGGGGACTTCCCCACGCGACGGCAGTGGTCCACGTCATGCCACACCAAAGTAGCGTCAAGCCGATAAGCATGGTTCGACGAGCCAGGGGCATGCCCGCATTGGACTCTGGAACCAGGAAAGGAAACAGAGCAAGCAGCAAGCCGTAGCTGGCGAAATAATTGCGATGTTCGTATACCAGCTCAAGCGGCAGGACGGTGCCTGTCAGGAGGTGGCAGCTTAGATAGAAGCAAATGCCTAGCGCTGGAAGTGGGTAATGGCGACGTAAGGTGATCGCCGCTGCACTGAGTGCCAGTAAGATGAGAAGGCAGGGAAGAGTGGTCCACGGGGTCAGCAAACCATGCGAAACCTCAAAATCATCGTGGTAAAACGAAAGCGCATGAGGTGTAGGTGTATATGTCCAAAAAATATAATCAACCAGAATACGAGCTTCACTCAGGAGGCGAGTGCCAAGTGTGAAGTTACGTGTAACCCAAGCTGCGGGGTTGAGAAAACTGGGAGCCAGCCAGGCAAGTCCCAGTGTCATGGGCAGAACCAATACTGCCAAGAATAGCACTGCGATACGACGATCAAGCGAACTCTTCGTAGATCCATCATTTAAAAAATGTGGAGTGCGAAATCCGAATAAAATCCACTCAATTAGCAAGGCATACAGCGGAAGCATGATAGCTGTTTCTTTGGCAAGCACACCCATCCCGGCGCATGCAATGAGGCTCGCGGCACTGAGGGCAAACCCGTGCCATCCATTATCAAGTCGTCGCCCGCCGACATAGCCGATAAGACCAAGCAGTACGAAAGCATTGGCCAAGCTCTCCATGCGCTGCACAACATAGAGCACTGCGGTAAGGTTGATTGGAAGTACCAGCCACGCAAAAGTCACACATAGCGACAGCACAGTTGCTCGTTGTTGACTTACACGTAACGTGGGCAATCTCAACAACATGGATGTCAGCCAAAACAGCAATAGACCATTCACAAGGTGAATGGCTAGATTGGTGAGCTTCATCCAGAATGGATCAAGGCCAGTCGCTAGATAGTTGAGTGCAAAGCTCAACGACGAAATTGGACGTTTGAGGTCACTGGAGGGTGAAGATAGCGAGGCTCGGACCAACGAACCAAGCGTCGCGTCGGCGGGCTGCACGCCTTTGTTATCGACGATGTTGGGATAGTCATCGAAGAGAAAGCCACCATGCAGGCCACGCCAATAGAGGCCTGCAGTGATAGCACATATAAGAATAATTGCTGCCGTAGCAAGGTATCGACGCATGAATGGCATCAGCTTGAAGGTGATAATCAAGGGCTAGCATGCCGCGTCATTGCGTCAGCAAGCAATTGGTTGCGTAGGCGCGTAAGCTCTTTCGGCCAGTAATTCTGGCGGGCGAGCACCCAAGCGTGAAGATGGGGCATGCCCGGATCAGCCACTACAGCCTTGCTAGAGACGCTCAAGTAGTAGTCGAGCATGTTCAGTCCCAGCTGCGGGTAACCGCTGGAACCCAAGGCTGCGGCGGCTCTCAAGGCAAGCTCGGGCCGTACCTGGATATCGAGTGCGTGTTTGAATTCGTTGAGTGCAAGTGAGGCTTGTCCTTGAGCCAGCTCTGCCTGCGCGCGAACAAAGGCAAAATCCTGTCGGGTGCCAGGTGCCTGCAAGGCGGGGTTGGCTAAGCCTAGATCGGCCATGCGTTGCACGTCCTCAAGGCCAAGTCCGCGACATTTACCCGATTTCGCCAAGTCAAGAGCTTGATCCAGCCAGGTGGCATACAAGCTTCCGCGCAATACGGAGTTATGCACGGAAGATGCGGCGTGCGCAATTACCTGTGTGGGTACGGTGCCGATAGCACAATAGGCATCAACAAGCGTAAATGCGAGTTGCGGATCGTCAGGATGGTTGGCGATCGTGCGCTCCAGCCGCCTGATCGCGGGCAGGTAAAAGCCTTTGCTGATCTCGATGCTGGCGGCATAGGCTTGAGCACGCGGAGACTGCGGGCTGATGCGAGCCCAAAGCAAGGCTTGAGCATCAGGCTGCCCCCATTCGGTAGCTCGGAGATAAGTCATCCAGGCCAGGCCCAGTGGCAAGCTGATCAACAAGACAAGCTTTATGCCTGCAAGGATTCGGTTATCCGCTAGCCACCAAGCCAGCGGCCAGAACATCAATAATGCGGGCAGATAGTTGCGATGTTCGTAGTAAAGTTCTAAAGGAATGCTGGTGGATTCCAGCAACTGACCGGCAAAGAAAAAGGTTATGGCTAGAGTGAGTGCTGGATGTCGTCGGCGGAGTAGCCATGCAGCACTTAGCAATGACAGTAGCGCTACCAGCGCAAGCAGTGTGGATGGAGGATGAAGCAGCGAGGTCGAGGCTACATACTGATCATTGAACAAGCCACTAGACAAAGGTCGTGGTAACCAAAGCAACCGTAAATAATCCATCAATACACGCGGCTCAGAAAGAAGTCGCTGCGCAAGTGTCCAGCTTCTTCCGCTAATCACATTGCCCGCGATGATCCCGCGCGCACCTGTCCAAAGCAGGTAGCCCACAAGTAAACCGCTTGGCACACCCGCGATGAACAGGAGCAGCCTACGATAGGCAGGTAGCGTCCCGAGATTGTCGGAAGAAGGTGCTGCTGGAAAGCAGGCTTCAATGGCAAGCGCTAACAATGGCAGCAATACCCCATTGGCTTTAGCCAAAGTGCCAAGGGAGGTAAATCCGACTACGCCGACAAGGCACCAAGCAATGCCCTCAAACTTACGACCGCTTCGAAGCCAAATCTGTCGTCCATGCAGCCATGCCAATAGGCCAGCCAGTGTGCACGTAGCGGCCAGCATGGCCTCCCGTTGCACGATATAGAGAGTCGTCGACACGAACAATGGGTGCAGCATCCATAGCGCAGTGCCGGCCAAGGCGGCTTTGCGGGCTCGGTTTTTATCCTGGCGTGCCAGTTGGCCCAACGTGGATAGCAATCTCCAAAGCAGCATGCCGTTGAGCAAATGGATGAGCAGGTTGGTCCGCTTGAAAGGAAGGGGGGCAGCTGGCCAATCCTGGGCATCAAACAGAAAGGTGAGTAAGGCCAGCGGACGTCCCGTAGGATCCGCATGTCCTGAGGTGATGTAGCGGCAGAAGGAGGCCCAGTCATGTACCGAGCCCAGTGCTCCCAGAGCGTCCAGATTTCCGAAGTCATCGAACAGAAAGCCGCCGCGAAGTCCCGGCCAGTAGCAAATGACGCAAAAAAGGAGCATCAGGCCGGCAAGCAGAGCAATGGTGACGGAGTTCTTGAGCGACTGATTCAAGATGGAGCCCTTAAAAAAACAAAGGGCCGCATTGCGGCCCTTTGTTGACATATCCAATTACCAATCGATAGCAAATCGGTCAAAAAATCAGATTAGTGGCAGGAGGACGGCAAGTACTTCGGGTCGACGTCACTCTTCGTGCAGGTCCAAGCGATCGAGCCATTGCTGGGGACTGCTGACAGAATAAAATGCTTGCCATGGATAGCAGCGTTGGACGTGGTGCTGTTGAAGAGTGCCGAAATCTGCCCGTTCGTGGAGACGTCGGTGCTGGCGACATACTTGCCAGAGACGCTGGCAGCGGTAGCAATACCGGCCGAAATGTTCTGGCCGGGGAACTTGCCCGTGTTGGCATAGTACTCGGCCATAGGAGTCTTCAGGCCATCGGCCAGCACGGCGCCTTCGGAAACCTGCGCGCGAATCAGGTAGTTCTGGTAGGCCGGGATAGCAATGGCCGCCAGGATCGCGATGATCGCGACCACGATCATCAATTCGATCAGGGTGAAGCCTTTCTGGATTTTCTTCATGGTGGATCCTCTAGTGTGGTCAGCTAACCGTTTTGTTTCTTGAGCCCTAGCCCCGAATCCCCCTAGGCGGGACCGGTACCCCATGTATCGGTCAGGTTGCGACCAGAGACTCGCGAACGTTCAAGCAGCTTATATGCCATTAAATGCTTGTTCCAGGGTGTTGCTCGGCCTTGCGTGTCAGATTGTGGAGGCGGTCACGTCGACTTGTCACGAGGTGCGTACCAAGTGTCACGAGTACTGGTGCATATCTTATTGTCAATTACTTGATGGCTGACGCATTGCGTCCAATGTTGACGAAATTTGTCGATGCGGCCAGTCATTAACGGCATGAGCTAGGCAAATACATGCTGCTCAAGCTGGTGGATTTGCATGTCCACTGGATGCTGCCTGTTCCAAGGGTTGGGGAAAGTAGTAGTGTGCCGCTCTGAATGGCTGTATTGGTTCGAGGCCGGTTGTAGCTGACCTGTATCACCCCGCCAGACACGTTTACGCCGGACACGTAGGTGCCAGCAATGGAAGCTGAAGACGCCAAGCCGGCGGAGAGGTTGCTCGGAGGGTAGGTTCCGGTATTGGCCACGTAGTCCCAGACGGCGGCCTTGGCCCCGGAGGCCAAATTAATGCCTTCCGATACCTGGGCTCTGATAAGGTAATTTTGATATGCAGGCACAGCGATAGCCGCAAGAATGGCAATGATCGCAACCACAATCATCAACTCAATAAGCGTAAAACCTCGTTCGACTGCCGACTGGCTCATGGCTTTCCCCCTGTGTAGATGCGGAACACAAAGCACAGCCCATACCAGCAAAAGCAACGATTGCTGTATCTGTGATCGATTTCGCTAATTGTGGATTGTCAGGCGACAGGGCGGCGATGGCGCTTCACCCAAGCACAGATTTGCCACATTGCAATAGTTGCCAGTGCAATTTCCACACCCCTGAATGGAATGGCGTAACGAGGCTCGGCTTGTAGTACCGAGTAGATCAGAGTTGAATAAAGAGCCATAAGCGCCAGTGCTGCCGCCATTCCTCCGGTGCTCGTCTTGCGCAGCAGCGATGTTAGGCAGCCCCATGCCGCGAACAGCATCAAAAGGGGATTGGCGGCATGGCATAGCGCTGCCACAGCCCGTAAAAACAAGTTATAGCTAAAGGGTGAGTGCAGCGTTGGATAGATATAGATATCACCCTGTCCTATTTGGATGTCCCATCCCCATAGCTGCATCGGCTTGCTTAAGTACCAGAAGAAGTAGTGCGCAGGCGCTTGCTGGAAACGCGTCAATATGGCTTTTGCACCGGAAGCGGGTTGCTCACGGAGCAAGTTGGCCTCCTCCAGGATCTGCTCTTGCATGCGCTTGGCTAGCTGATTTCCCCCGACATAAGCGCGCCAACTCGAGTGGTATTCCGGCCATGATCCTTGTACAAAATTGATCAGAGCCCTTCCTCCAGAGGTTTCGTTGGATGCGGGAAGCTGCATATTGCGAACCTGCCACGTAGCGGGCAGCAACAGCCCTGCTGCTGCCAATGCCAGAGCAGATTTTCGATCCAGATATCGCAGACCATATAGTCCCGCCGCAAGTAAGAGTGCAAAAGGGATGAGCATGGCGTTCGTCAATGCCGCTGTGCCGAAACCAAGGCCGCACAAGATGGGCCATAGATATCCCTTTCGGTTCAGGGTAAAGCTCAGCAAGAAAAGCGATAACGAACACAGGAAGGCGAACAGGGTTTCGCTTAACAGGTAACTGCAGACCGTTACGCTGTGTGGCCACACGGCCATAAACAATCCTCCGCCTAAGAGCCACCGCTCCGGTAGATGGTGGCGCAGTGCGGAAAGCAGCAACGGAATCGTGACAGCGCCAAGCAATGCTTGTGCTGCCAATATGGCCGAATACCATTTTTCCCCGACATGGCCAAAAAGCAAAAGCCAGCCTGCCAGAAAACACGGATAGCCGGGATCCCTGTAACTGTCACCCACGACGGCGGGGTTGTCTGGTGGAGTGATCGAGAATGCATGTCGATGGACCATATTCCAGGCCGCGGTCACGTACTGTATGGCGTCACCTCGAATGGGATGATCCACCACGGCACTGAAAGCAAAATAAGCTCGCAGGAAAAATGCGAGCAAAGCAATGAAAAGAAGAGCCCATCTCCAGTATCGAGCCATGTGTTGTGCGGTTATCTGGAGCGATGGTGCTTTCAGGTTTTTTGATGCTTCCATGATGGCGTCGGTTCACCTGGCCAGGATGGCGCTGAGCACTATCAGCATGATCATGGCCGTACGCGGGACGATAGCGCACTTGCCGCACGATGTGGTGTCAGAGAACATTACGCGCTTGCCCCTGGTTTAAGCCACGCAAAATTATCGTAGAAGTGGGCCATCGGCAATGAGAGCCAATACGCTGTTGATGTGCGACGGCGAATAAGTATCCGAGAATCTGATAAGGGAGTAAGCATGAAAGCTTTGTTTGCAGCGATGTTCTTGGCTCTGCCTGCCATGTCGATGGCCACGAGCACGTCGTCAGGCGGCACGCTTATTGACAATCATTCGCCGCACCCGTTCAGCATCAACGACTTGGTGATGATGGACCGTGTTAGCGATCCGCAGTTATCTCCTGACAGTCGGTACGCCGCCTACAGCCTTCGCAGCACCGATTACGCCGGTAACAAGGGCATCAATGCCATCTACGTGCAAGACCTTACCCAGTCCGGCTACAAGCCGACCAAAGTGGCAACCAAGGGCTCGTCCCCGCGCTGGTCACCGGATGGCCACAGTCTTTATTACGTCGCTCAGGCTAACGACATAGCGCAGCTGTGGCGCCTGGATTTTTCGGTTGGCAAGCATGGTCTTGAGCTGGTAAACGCCTCGGCACCAGTGCAAGTCAGCCATGGGCAGCTTGACATCGACGCCTACAAACTCTCGCCGGACGGCAAGAGCGTGCTGCTCTCCTACGCCGTCTTCGCCGATTGCAACGACCTGGCATGCACCAAGGAACACCTGGATGGCCGGGCCAAAGACAAGTCCACCGGCACGGTCTACCAAAAGCTGTTCGTACGCCACTGGGATACGTGGGCGGATGGTCGCCGCAGTCAGCTCTACGTCGCCCACTTCGGTGCGGACGGTAACCTGCCGGCGGAGCCGACCTTGCTGAGCCGCGGCATCGATGGTGACGTACCCAGCAAGCCCTTCGGTGACGATAGCGAATTCGCCTTCTCGCCCGACAGCAACACGGTGTACTTCAGCGCACGTATCGCCGGCAACAGCGAGGCATGGTCTACCAACTTCGATGTCTACAAGGTCCCGGCAGATGCCAGCGCCACGCCGCAGAACCTTACCGATGTCAACAAGGCCTGGGATGCCTATCCCGTGCCTTCGCCCGATGGCAAAACGCTCTACTACCTCGCCATGAAAACGCCCGGTTTCGAAGCTGACCGCTTCGGCATCATGGCGCTGGACCTTGTCACCGGCGCAACGCATGAAGTCGATCCTTCCTGGGATCGCTCCGCCGGTGGCATGCAGATCAGCGCCGACGGCAAAACCCTGTTCGTCACCGCAGACGACGAAGGTCAGCACCCGCTCTTTGCCGTAGACGCAGCCAGCGGCAAGGTAGAGAAGCTGGTAGGCAGCGGCGCTGTGAGCGGTTATACAGTCGTCGGGAAGCGCATCCTGCTGGCGCGGGACGACCTCAAGCATCCATCCGACCTCTACACCGTCAACCTCGAAGGCGAGGACCTCAAGCAGGTCACGCACTTCAACAACGAGCGCTTAAAGAACGCCAAGATGGGCGATACGGAATTCTTCACCTTCAAAGGCTGGAACAACGAAATTGTGCAGGGCTACGTGGTGAAGCCGGTTGATTACAAGGCCGGCCACAAATACCCAGTTGCCTTCATCATCCACGGCGGTCCGCAAGGTGCCATGAACGACGACTGGAGCTATCGCTGGAACCCGCAGACCTACGCGGGCCAGGGCTTCGCCGTGGTCACCATCAACTTCCATGGCTCCACGGGTTATGGCCACGCGTTCACTGATTCCATCTCCGGTGATTGGGGCGGCAAGCCGCTGGAAGACCTCAAGCTCGGCTGGCAAACCGCGCTGGGCAAATATCACTTCCTGGACGGCGACCGTGCCTGCGCACTGGGCGCCAGCTACGGCGGCTACATGACCTACTGGATTGCCGGCGTGTGGAACAAGCCGTGGAAGTGCCTGGTCGATCACGACGGTGTGTTTGATGTGCGCATGATGTACTACGCCACCGAAGAACTGTGGTTCGAAGAACGTGAAAACGGCGGTGCACAATTCGATGTGCCTCAGAACTACGAGAAATTCAATCCCATCAATCACGTCAAGGATTGGCGCGTGCCCACGCTGGTGGTCCACTCCGGCAATGACTTCCGGATTCCCATTACTCAAGGTCTGGGCGCCTTTACCGCACTTCAGCGTCAGGGCATCCCGAGTGAATTCCTCACATTTCCAGATGAAAATCATTGGGTGCTGAAACCGCAGAATAGCGTGCAGTGGCATGAGACAGTCAACGCGTGGCTGAAGAAGTGGACGGCGCAAGATGCGGAGTCCAATAAGCCATAGCTCGGTCCTATTTCCCTCTCCCATCTGGGAGAGGGAAAGATAAATGGATCTCGAAAGCAAAAAATGGATCGAGGTATGTGCTGCGTTTACAGCCACCTTGCACGTTTGAGCCAAAGATAAATGGTACCCACGACACAAGCCACCAAGCCCATGGCTGCTGGGTAAGCCCATGGCTGGCTGAGCTCCGGCATATGCGTGAAGTTCATACCGTACCAGCTTGTTATTAGCGTCGGTGCGGCGAGCATCGCGGCCCAGCCGGCGAGTTTTTTCATGACCTCGTTCTGGCCGAACGTGACCAGAGATAGATTGACGTTGATCGCCGCAGCAAGCATCTCGCGCATTGCGCTGATGGATTCGTTGACTCGGAACACGTGGTCGTAGACGTCGCGGAAATAGGCGCGCAGGTCGTCGGGGATGAAGCCGGGGTGGAGGCGGGTGAGTTGGCTGATGACGTCTTGCATGGGGGCGGCGGCCAGGCGCAGGGTCATCAGGTCGCGCTGCATGTCGTAGAGGCGGCGGACGGTGTTGCGATTGAGGGTGTCGGCGAAGATGTCTTGTTCCAGTTCCTGCAGTTCTTCGCGGAAGTCGCGCACGATGGGGAGCAGGTTGTCGACGATGAAGTCGAGCACGGCGTACAGGCCGTAGCTGGGGCCGAGTGCCAGCAGCTCCGGGGTTTTCTCGCAGGCGTGGCGGGCGGGTTTGTAGGAAAGCGATGCGCCATGCCGGACGGTGATGAGATAGCGCTTGCCGAGGAAGATGTGGGTTTCGCCGAAGGCGATGCGGCTGCTGATGAGTTGGGCGGTTTGTACGACGATGAACAGTGAGTCGCCGTAGGTTTCGATCTTGGTGCGTTGATGGGCTTGCTGGGCGTCTTCGATGGCCAGGTCGTGGAGGTCGAATTCTTCTTGCAGTTTCAGCAGTAGGGGGCTGTCGGGTTCGTGCAGGCCCACCCAGACGAAGGTCTCTGGGTCTTTGAGGACTTCGCTGATGTCATCGATGCTGATGTCGCGCAGGCGTGTGCCGTCGTTTCGGTAGGCGACGCAGTTGACCACCATGGGGTTGGCGGCCGGAGTTGTAGCGGATGCATCTTGAATAGACATGATTTCGATCATCCAGCGTGTTGATGCGGCTGACAATGAGGCAAATGCATGAGTCGAGGTGCGCATCCGTCGCAATGCAAGATCAAGATGGATTCCCGCTTTCGCGGGAATGACGGCTTTATAGTGTTTTACGTAGGCTCCAGGCGAGGGTGAGCCAGCAGGGGAGCGCGAACAATATCCAAGGCAGGTTCTGTTGGACGACGCCAGGTAGCAGATGCAGCAGCAGGGCGATGAGTAGCGCGAGCAACTGCAGCATGAGCGCGCCATTGGCGAAACGAGATGGAGCAATGTTTCTGCGCTTACGCCATACCGAACGCATCAACATGAATGCGAGCGGATTGAAGAGTAAGAGGTTGGCGTTGGCCCAGGCTGAATGATGGCTGGTGAGGGTCCATAGCATCAGCATGACGAGGCCGACGAGGCCGGCGAGTAGCAGGTACAGGCTGCCGAGCAGAGCATAGGCGGTGCGGGCGTATCGCCATGTAGCGACAATCAACGCAGCGATGATCAGGCCGGCTATGCCTAGCGGAATACGCAGGTCGGGTGGTGTAGTCGGCGGCGTGCTGAGGCGGTTGGGAGACAGCAGGGTTTCGCTTTGTACGAGCGGTTGTGTGCCGCCCTGGCCATCCGCAACCGTGATGTTGCGAATGTTCTTTTGCAGTTCTTCCGGCAGGAAGCTTTCGTGCCATGCGTCGAGTGGGTGGTCAGCGTAAGGGCCCAGGCCGAGATCGAGAATCAGCATCAACCATGGTTGTGCGCTCATCAGGCGCACGGTTTGCTGCCGGTAGGTCATGCCGCCGGGGAGTTTTGTGAGGCGTGCCTTGATGACGCCGCCCAGCGCGCGGTCGAGCGCATCGCGTACGCGGGTGGTGCAGTTGTCGATGTAGTAGTCGTAGTTGTAGGTGGCGTTTTCGGGGCGCAGGTTCCAGAACAGGAAGTCGCGCAGGGCGGCGGCTTGTTGTGGGGTGAGTGCGAGTTTTTGTTTGGTGACGGAGCGGCCGGCTTGGGCGTAGAAGGCTTCTTCGTCGGCGGTGGTTTCGGCGTCGATCAGGTAGTGCATCTGGCCGCGGGCGAAGTTGAAGAAGAAATTTTTCTCATCGAAGTTGAAGACGCCGTAGTTGAAGTCGACTTCTTCACCGCTGGCGGTGTCGCGCAGTTCGATGGCGTCGTGGCCGAAGCGTTCCCAGTAGATGTCGCCTGGGCCATAGGTGATGAGGGAGACTTCCAGGTTTTCGCCGGGGGTGTCGGCGACGCCGGCGTAGGCGGGGAGGATCGCGCTGCACAGGAGGGTGAGGGCGATGAGGAGGATGCGGCCGGCCTTGGTCATGCGGTTGGGTGATGATTTTGGGGACGGGTTAGGGTAGCGGATGTGGGTGACTGGTGTGGTTGGTGATGATCGCTTGCACCGCCGTTTGCTATGGCTCGTCTCGAAGTTTGAGCTTTAGCCCATCGTCATTCCGGCGAAAGCCGGAATCCAGTTAAATGCGTCGTGCGAAGCACTCGAAAGCATGTATATCGAGTGCTTCGCACAGCATGTTTGTACTGGATTCCGGCTTTCGCCGGAATGACGTGAGGGGGTAGGGGTTCTCTTGCGAAGGTGCTCCTCACCCCAGCCCTCTCCCAGGCGAGGAGAGGGGATTTGTTCCAAGCAATAAGGTGGGATTACCGCCGCACGACGCGGAATTGCTGCACGCGTCGATCATCCGCCTGGGTCACCCGGAATTCGAAGCTGCCGATGTCGATCTGTTCGCCCGCCTCCGGAAGGTGGCCGAATTCGGCGGTGACCATGCCGCCAACGGTGTCGAATTCCTCGTCGGAGAAGGCGGCGCTCACTTCTTCGTTGAAGTCGGCGATGGGGGTGAGGGCGTCGACGATCCATTCGCCTTCGGCCTGGGCGCGCACGAGGTTGGGTTCTTCCTCGTCGTCGTGTTCGTCGTCGATTTCGCCGACGATTTCTTCCAGCACGTCCTCGATGGTGACCAGTCCGGCGACGCCGCCGTATTCGTCCACCACCAGCGCCATGTGGTTGCGGCTGCGGCGGAATTCGGCCAGCAGCACGTTCAGGCGCATGGATTCGGGGATCAGCACGGCCGGGCGCAGGATGGTGCGCAGGTCGAAGTCGTGGCCGTTGCCGAAGGTCTTGAGCAGGTCCTTGGCCAGCAGGATGCCGAGGATGTCGTCCTTGTCTTCGCCGTGCACGGGGAAGCGGGAGTGGCCGGATTCCACCACGGCGGCAAGGATGTCGGGGAGCGGGGAGTCCACGTCGATCATCACGATCTGGACGCGGGGCACCATCACGTCGTCGACGTTGAGCTCGGTGACTCGCAGCGCGCCTTCCAGCATGGGAAGGGTGTCGGCGCTCAGCAGGCCGTTGGCCTGGGCGGTCCGCAACTCGTCGATCAGTTCTTCGCGGTTGCGCGGTTCGCCGGAAAACAGATGGCCCAGTCGATCCCACCATTTTCGGGGGACGGGGCCGCTGGTACTGCCAGGGTCCTCGTTCATTACTCTTGAAAAAACAGCCCAAGTGGGGCGGGAAAATGAGTCTAGCGGAAAAACCGTGACAATTCAGAGCTTAGGGGAGGTGGACTGCAGCGCGGAAGTCACGGGGCGGGATGCCGGCCTGGGGGCGAGCTTGGTGGCTATCAAGCTAAGCGGTGGTGTTCGCACAGAGCGTAAGTCACTGGGCCCCGGCGTTCGCCGGGGTGACGTTAAGGCTGGTAGGGGTTGGGGATGCCCAAGCCTTTGAGGACGCGCGTTTCCAGGGCTTCCATCTTTTCCGCTTCGGCTTCCTCGATATGGTCGTAGCCGAGCAGGTGCAGCACACCGTGCACGGTAAGGTGCGCCCAATGGTGGGTTATGGGCTTGTCCTGTTCGGCAGCCTCGCGGCGGACGACGGGGGCGCAGATGGCGATATCGCCGAGCAAAGGCAGGCGTACGCCTGGCGGCAGGTCCGTGGGAAAGGACAGCACGTTGGTGGCGTAGTCCTTGCCACGATAGGTGCGGTTGAGCGCGCGGCCTTCCCGCGTGCCGACGATGCGGATCGATAGCTCCGCCGCCCGTCGCCGGCGCGCACCGGCCAGGGCCGCCTCCGTCCAGCGGCGGAAGCTGGCAGGCGAGGGCACGCCTGCGCGGGGTATGCCATAGCTGAGGTGCACGATGGCCAGCGGCTCGCGCATGCCGATCAGCTCCCGCGCCCGGGTTTGCTGTTCGCGTTCCCCGCTCCCTGTTCGTCCTTCTCGACTTCCTCGAACGCCTCGTACGCCCGCACGATCTTCGCCACCAGCGGATGGCGCACTACGTCGCGCGAGGTGAAGAACGTAAAGCTGATGCCATCCACGCCGCGCAGCACTTCCACGGCGTGGCGCAAGCCGGAGCGCACGTGGCGGGGCAGATCGATCTGGCTGACGTCGCCGGTGATCACGGCGACGGAACCGAAACCGATGCGGGTGAGGAACATCTTCATCTGTTCGACGGTAGTGTTCTGCGCTTCGTCGAGAATCACGTAGGAATCGTTGAGCGTGCGGCCACGCATATACGCAAGCGGTGCGATCTCGATCACGTTGCGCTCGATCAGCTTGGCCACTTTTTCGAAGCCGAGCATTTCGTACAGCGCGTCGTACAGCGGGCGCAGGTAGGGGTCTACTTTTTGCGAGAGATCGCCGGGCAGGAAGCCGAGTTTTTCACCGGCTTCCACCGCCGGGCGCACGAGCAGGATGCGCTGCACGCGGTTGGCTTCCAATGCTTCTACTGCACAGGCTACGGCGAGATATGTCTTGCCGGTACCAGCAGGGCCGACGCCGAAATTGATGTCGTGGGTGCTGATCGCATGCAGGTAGCGTGCCTGGTTCGGGCCGCGGCCCTTGATCACGCCGCGCTTCACCTTGATGGTGACCTCCTGCGCGCTTTCGGCCGCTTCTTCCACGATCGATTCGATGCCGGAGTCAGCCAGGTGCAGGTTGATCTTGGGGCCGGTGAGCGCTTCGTTTTCGGTGGCGGCGTAGAGCGCGCGCAGCACTTTTTCGCCGGCGCGCGCGGCGGGTTCATCGCCGATCACCTGGAACAGATTGCCGCGATGGTCGATTTCTACCCCAAGACGCAGTTCCACTTGGCGCAGGTGCTCGTCGAACGGGCCGCACAGGTTGGCGAGCCGGGCGTTGTCTTCCGGATCGAGGGCGAAATCGCGTTGGTTCAAACCGTTGGTCATAGACAGGGATGCTTGGTTTTTGGACGTTGGTGGGATCGTGTTCTGCGCTCATTGACGCGCGTGATCGTTGGAACGTCGTAGGTTTTTTATGCCGTCATTCCCGCGAAAGCGGGAATCCATTTTTGCTTGTTGCCTAAGAGCAAGTGGATTGCCGCTTTCGCGGTAATGACGGCAGTGAATTAATGCAGATGGCGATATTACGCCGCTTCGCTTTCCGTACCGGCAACACGCCCACGCAGCGAATTGGTCATGGCTTCGGTAATAGCCACGTCCACGAACTGGCCGATCAGGCGCGCAGGCCCCGGGAAGTTCACATAGCGCATGTTCTCGGTGCGGCCGGTGACTTCGTTCGCGTTTTTCTTGCTGGGCTTTTCCACCAGCACGCGCTGCACCGTGCCGACCATCGCTTCGTTGATCTTGCGCGCGTTTTCGTTGAGCACCGCTTGCAGGCGTGCCAGGCGTTCGCTCTTCATCGCAGTCGGCGTGTCGTCGGCAAGATTGGCGGCCGGTGTGCCGGGGCGGGCGGAGAAGATGAAGGAGAAGCTCTGGTCGAAGCCGACGTCGTCGATCAGCTTCATGGTTTTCTCGAAATCCGCATCCGTTTCACCCGGGAAGCCGACGATGAAGTCGGACGAGATGCAGATATCCGGGCGCACCGCACGCAACTTGCGAATTTTTTGCTTGAACTCCAGCGCCGTGTAGCCGCGCTTCATCGCCGCCAGGATGCGATCCGAACCGGCCTGCACCGGCAGGTGCAGGAAGTTCGCCAGCTTCGGTACGTTGGCATAGGCCTCCACCAGCGAGTCGGAGAACTCCAGCGGATGCGAGGTGGTGAAGCGGATGCGGCCGA